>NZ_JBMNDS010000012.1:144407-164910 GCF_052543295.1 Streptomyces sp. SAS_270 | reverse complement strand
CTGGAGGGGGCCCGACCTCCGGCGGCCGGGGTCGCGTGCTGCGGTTCGTCCACCGTGATTCCGTAGTCGGTGGCCAGCCCTTCGAGTCCGCTGCTGTAACCCTGCCCGACGGCGCGGAACTTCCAGGCGCCCTGGCGCCGGTAGAACTCACCGAGCACGAACGCGGTCTCGACGCTCGCGTCGGTGCTGTCGAACCGTGCGACCTGGGTGCCCTGCTGGTCGTCGAGCACCTGGATGTACAGGCCCGGCACCTGCCCGAAGGCGCCGCCGTCCGAGGACGCGGCCAGGATCACCGTCTCGACGGCGGGCTCCACGCGCGCGAGGTCGACGAGCAGGGAGTCCGTCACCTGCCCGCCGGTGTTCTGCTTGCCCAGGTGCCGGACCGCGCCGGAGGAGTGCGCGGGCTGGTTGTAGAAGACGAAGTCGCCGTCCGAGCGGACCTTGCCGGAGACCAGCAGCAGCGCGGAAGCGTCCGCGTCGGGCACCCCCGGCCCCGCACGCCACCCCAATTCGACGCGCAGCGCGCTCGTCGGCACCGGGACATTCGATCCCTTGGGCATTGACATGTACGCCCCCCTTACGTGTCACCCCGCCAGGCAATGCCTCGGGCAGTCGATCGGATTCGTTCGAGCCAACCTATTCCCCGCGGCCTCGAACGCCCATGACCCGGGCCCGGAAGATCGGCCGCCAACCGGCGGTAACCCCCTGGGAACTCGGCCTTTACCCGATCCCGACGCAGTTCGGTGCCCTTTTTTGCCGAGTTCGCTCGCATTGGGGATCCCGCGTCACTGCCGACACGGAAAACAACCCTCTTATCGGTCTCCCCAACCAGCACATCGTGGGCTTAACTTATGTGCCATGACCTCCCCCCGCTCCACCTATGGCGGCGGTTACTACTCCGCGCCGTCCTTCCCGGACACCCCGATCTACGACTCCCTCGTCGCAGAGCGGGGCACCCCTCAGATCGCCCCGATCCGGGTTCCCGCCATGTACGACACGGGCAACCACCTGCCCGCGCTTCCGTCGGCACTTCCCGCCCTGCCGGCCGGACCCTCCCAGCACGCCCCCTCGTACGGCTACCCGCAGGCCCAACAGCCCGCGCCGCTGCAGCAGATGGCGGCCGCGCCCTACATCCCGCAGCAGGCCGGCGCTCCGCGGGGCTACCCCGGCGGCCAGCCCCAGCAGCAGCGTCCGATGGCGGCCGGCACGGGCTACGAGGCGATGCGCCCCGCGGCTCCCCGTCCCGCCCCGGCTCCGTACCAGGATCCGTACAACGGCCAGCAGTACCGAGGTTACTGAGCGGCCGCGGTCCAAAGACCGCCACAGGGCCCTGTGCCGCCCGGGGCCATCGACTGGAACGCCCGCGTCCTCACCTTTGAGGACGCGGTCAAGGGCGGCCACATGCGGGCTTCGGGGACGGCCTCGGCGAGCAGGGGGATGCCGAGATCGCGCGACACGCGCGAAGCCGTCATGACGCGGCTGACCAGGTGACTGCCGGGCCCGGAGTGAGCAGCATGCACCGGCCACGTGGCGCAATCGCTTCTATGGTGGGGCCACACAATGACGGCCGGCGCCGAGGCAGGCAGCACATGAAGGAACCGCAGATCGACTACAAGGCGGTCTTCCACGCCCTGCCCGGCATGGTGGCGCTGCTCACCCCGGAGCTGGTGTACGCCGACGCCAACGACGACTTCGTACGATTGTCCGGGCGCACCCGCGAGCAACTCATCGGCCGCTACATCTTCGACGTCTTCCCCGAGAACCCCAACGACCCGGCCGCGGCCGGCATGAGCGACGTCCGGGCCTCGATGCTGCGCGTGGTCGCCACCGGTGAACGCGACACCATGGCGCTGCAGCGCTACGACATCGAGGAACCCCAGCGTCCCGGCCATTGGCAGGAACGCTACTGGAGCCCGATCAACGCGCCCGTCGCCGACCCGGACGGGCAGGTCGTGCTGGTCCTGCACCGGGTGGAGGACGTCACCGAACTGATCAGCGCCCGCGGCGGCCCGGGCGGGGCGGACCGGGCCAGCGTCCTGGAGGCCGAGCTCTACACCCGCGCCCGGGAACTGCAGGAGGTCAACGAACGGCTGCGCAAGGCGCACGCCCGCGAACGCGAGGTCGCCCTGGCTCTGCAGGAAGCGCTGCTACCCGCTCCCAGCCCGCTCGGGGAGCACCGGGCGGCCGTGCGCTACCGGCCCGCCATCGGCGCCCTGAACGTGTGCGGAGACTGGTACGACCTGGTCGACCTGCCCGGCGACCGCATCGCGGTCGCCGTCGGCGACGTGGTCGGCCACGGCCTCCGAGCCGCCTGCGTGATGGGGCAACTGCGCAGCGCGCTGAGTGCGGCCGCCCGGGTCGCCGAGGGGCCCGCCCACGCACTGGAGGTGCTCGGGCTGTACGCACGCTCCGTGGAGGGAGCGGAGTCGACCAGCGTGGTGAAGACGTTCATCGACTGGGAGAGCCACACCATCACCTACAGCTGCGCCGGCCATCCACCGCCTGCCCTGCTCCGTCCCGACGGCAGCGTCGTCTTTCTCGACCAGGCCACCGACCCGCCGCTCGGCGCCCGTCCCGAGCACGTCCGACGCCCCGAGGCCGGCATCGCCTTCGCCGAGGGCAGCACCCTCGTCCTGTACACCGACGGCCTGATCGAACGCCGCCACGAGGACATCGACACCGGCCTCAGCCGCCTCGCCGACTCCCTCACCCGACACCGTCACGCCGCCCCCGAGCCCCTGGCCGACGCCCTCCTGGCCGACCTCCTCCCGTCGACCGGCAACACCGACGACACGGCCCTGGTCGTCATCGGCCTCTGACCCTTCCCGACGGCCGGCCCCTAGACCAGAACGGCCGGCCTGAGCACGTCCTCGCACCACCGGCGGAAGCCGGTGGGCGCCGTCTCGGGCGTACTCGGCACGTCGGCGCCGTAGAACCCCAGGTCGTTCTGAGCCTCGACCATGTCGGCCAGTCCCCGCGCCCAGGCCTCGCTGGCCCCGAAGCGCAGCGCCGTCGCCCGGTAGTCCGCACTGCTGGTCCGCTGCACGCGAACCGGACGGTCCAGCACCTCGGAGATGATCCGTGCCATGCCCGCGGGCGACAGGTCGTCGGGGCCGACCAGCGGGACGTCCTCGTACCCGGTCCATGAGCCGTCGAGCAGCAGCCGGGCCGCCGTGCCGGCGATGTCTCGGGTGGCGCAGGTACGCAGGACGCGGTCCTCCCCCAGCGCCAGGAAGAACACGCCTGTGTCGCGGATCGACGCGGCCTGGCCCAGCAGGTTCTCCATCAGGAACGGCGGACACAGCGCCCGGTAGTGCACTCCCGTGGCCGCGATCGCCTCGTCCGCGGCGAGCGACGCCGAGACCGGCCCGGCATTCCTCGCCACGCCGCGCCCCAGGGTCGACACACCCACGATCCGCTCGACACCCTGGCTCCCGATCACCTCGTGCAGGGGTTCGGTGAAGTCCCGGAAGTGGCCTTCGACGCTGTCGGCCGAGGGGATCGGAGGCACCAGCCAGAACAGGCGGTCGGCACCGGCGCAGGCCTCTTTCAGTACGGCGGGATCGGCGTGCGACCCCTGGACGACTTCGACGCGTCCGCGCTCGGCATCTCCGCGCTCGACGCGTTCGCGCACCCTCGCGGAGAGGCGCGCGGGGTCGCGGACCATCACCCGGATGCCCCCGGTCTCATCCGGGGCGTCGAGGAGGCTGTCGAGAACCTGCCGGCCGATCTGGCCGGTCGGAGTAGTGACGACGATCATGAACAACTCCCAAGGAGGTGGGCTGCTTCACTGGATGCGGTCGAGCCTGCTGCGCGGCCCGCACGAACTGAAGGACCGATCCGCTCCCGCTTGTTACCCTCAGGGCAATACCGGGCCGGGGTCGAGGGAAGTCCGGCCGAGACCGAGGGGGAGGGCGTGGAATCCCGTCCGCTGCGCTACTTCGTCGCCGTCGCCGAGGAACTCAACTTCGCCCGTGCCGCCGAGCGGCTGGGCATCTCCCCGCCGCCCCTGTCCCGCGCGATCCGCCAACTGGAGGCGGAGATGGGCGTCACCCTCTTCGAGCGGACCACCCACAGCGTCACGCTGACCCCGGCCGGAACGGTGCTGCTCGCGGAGGCACGGATCGCCCTGGACGCCCTGCAGGCCGCCGGACGACGGGCCCAGCGCGCGGCCGCCGCCGAACCGAAGCTGGTCCTGGCCGTCAAAGCCGACGGAGACGCCGGCCTGCTGGAGCCGATCCTCACCCGCTTCGCCTCCGAGCCGGAGGCCGTACCGGTCGCCGTTCGGCTGTGCAGCTGGCGCGAACAGCCCCGGCTCCTGCGCCTGGGAGAGGCCGATGCGGCCCTGGTCCACGAGCCCTTCGACCGCACCGGCCTGGACACCGAGCCACTCGTCAGCGAGCCGCGCGTCGCGGCTCTCGCCGCCGCTCACCCCCTCGCCGGCAGGGACCACCTGGTCCTCGACGACCTCGGCCTGCGCCCCGGCGACCTGCACCGGTACCTCGAAGAGCTCCGCGGCCAGGGCCGCGACCTCGCCCAACTGCTCACGCTCGTCGCTCTGGGCACGCACATTCCTCTGCTGCCCGCCTCCGTCGCGGCCCGCTATCCGCGCCCGGGCGTCGTCTACCGGCCGGTCCCGGACGCACCGCACTCGGTGCTCTCCGTCGCCTGGCCGCAGCAGTCGCGTTCCATGGCCACGGCGGCGCTCGTCCGCACCGCCATGGCCGTGGCCGAGGGCGAGGCCGTGTCTGTGGCCGAGGCCGTACGGGACCGGCAGGCGGACCTGCCCGACCAGTGAGACCAGTGGACATCCCCACCGGTTTGTCGGTGTCTGCTGGCACCATGGCGTCATGGGGAACGCTGAACTGCACTCGATCCATGTCCACCCGGTCAAGGCCCTGCGGAGCCAGTCGCGCCGGGAAGCCGTCGTGGAGCCCTGGGGGCTGGCCGGAGACCGCCGCTGGGTACTGATCGACGACGAGGGAAAGGTCGTCACTCAACGCCAGCAGCCGCGCCTGGCCCTGGCCACCGCCGAGCTGCTGTCGGACGGCGACATACGTCTGTCCGCGGCGGGGCGTGCGCCGGTGACCGTCCCGGTCCCGGTGCCGACCGGGACGACGATGCTGGACATCTTCGGGCGCAAGGTGGAAGGGGTCCTCGCCGACTCCGCCGCCCATGAGTGGTGCAGCGCGTACCTCGGTGTCGAGGTACGTCTCGTCCACATGGACGATCCCGCCACGCGGCGCCCCCTCGACCCGGAGTTCGCGCGCCCGGGCGAGACGGTCAGCTTCGCCGACGAGTTCCCGCTGCTGGTGACCACACTGGCCTCGCTGGACGCCCTCAACTCCCTTGTCGAGCAGGGGGATCATGCCGCCGAGGGTCCGCTGCCGATGAACCGCTTCCGGCCGAACCTGGTGCTGGCCGGCACGACGGCCTGGGCCGAGGACGGCTGGTCACGCATCGCCATCGGCGACGTCACCTTCCGGGTCCCCAAGATGTGCGGACGGTGCGTGGTGACCACCACCGACCAGAGCACCGCCGAGCGGGGCAAGGAACCGTTGCGCACCCTCGGACGCCACCGCCGCTTCGGGAGCCAGTTGGTCTTCGGGCAGAACCTGGTGCCCGAGTCGCCCGGCACGGTGCGGGTCGGTGATCCGGTCACGATCCTCGGATGACCGCGCCGTCGGGAACCCGCGCCCCGGGCATGGTCGTTGAGGTTGTGTGAGACGTCCATGCGAGGTCTGTGGGAAGGGTGATTTCGCTCTCTCTTCCCACCGGTCGCGCATGAACGGCTCCGCCGGGGGGTTATCACGGAACGGAAGGCGGAAGGGGGTGCGGGACGGTGCGAGCGGTGATCGGACTCTGGCGTTGGCGGCACAATCCGTTGCGCCGCACGACCGATCTGGTCGAGGCCTGGCTGGCCCTGGCGGCCCTGCTGTTCATCCTTGTCGTCGCGCCCCTGATCGGCGCCGTCGTCGGAGCCGTCGCCCAGGACGCCCTGCAGCAGTCCGTGCGCGACCAGCGACAGGCCCGCCACGAGGTGACGGCCACCGTGGTCAAGAAGTTGTCCCGCGCCGCGCCGGATCCTGACCCGGAGACCTCCTCGACACGGGACGCGCACAGCCGCGTGCTCGCCAAATGGACCGCACCGGACGGAACCGCGCAGCACGGCACGGTCGTGGCGGACCTCAAGTCCCCGCACCACGGCGACCACTTCGCCCTGTGGACCGACGGGCACGGCCGCATAGTCGGCCGCCCGCTGGACTCCGTCACCGCCGCCACGCACGCCGTGCTGGCCGGTTTCGGCGCTGCCGCGCTGGCCGCGGGCTCGGTGGAGGGCGGCAGGCGGATGATCGTCTGGCGCATGGTCCGCCGCCGTTACGCCCGTTGGGACCAGGCATGGGACAAGGCGGGCCCGGACTGGGGCAGGACGGGCACCGGCAGCTGACCGGCTTGCCACTCCGGTCAACCCACCCTCGCCGCGCACGCTACGGTGGACCGGCCGGACTGTTCGGCACCGTCGTGAGAGGCAGGCCGTGATCCCGACGGGGTTTCAGGACGGCCTCGCATGACCCGCGTACGACGAGGTGGGGACAGAACAGCGCCATGGCACAGGGCACGGTCCAGGTGACGCACACCGGCACCTCGCGGTGGCGGCGCCGCACGGGTGAGTACGCATCGCTGGCCGCCGCCCTCGAAGCCGCGGCCGACGGCGATGTCCTCACCGTGGCTCCCGGCACCTACCGGGAGAACCTGGTGGTGCAGCGGGCGGTGACACTGCGCGGCCCCGAGGGCTCCCCCGGCTCGGTGCGGATCGCGCCGGTGGACGGAGTACCCCTGACCGTGCGCGCCTCCGCGGTGGTGCAGGACCTGCATGTGGAGGGCCAGGACTCCGCCGCCCCCGCCCTTCTCGTCGAGGACGGCATCCCCGAGCTGCTGGACGTGCGGATCGTCACCCGCTCCTCGGCCGGGATCGAGGTGCGCGGCGGTGCCCGCCCGACGGTACGCCGCTGCACGGTCGACAACCCGGCCGGCATCGGCATCGCCGTACTCGACGGCGGCGGAGGGGTGTTCGAGGAGTGCGAGATCGTCTCCGCCGGCCAGGCGGGGGTGTCCGTACGCGGTGGCGCGCATCCGCGGCTGGAGCGCTGCCGGGTGCACCACGCCTCCGGCGCAGGTCTGTCGGCGACCGGCGAGGGCTCCTCGCTGGAGGCGATCGGCTGCGAGGTGTACGAGGTCAAGGGGTCCGGGGTGCAGATCACCTCGCGGGCCTCGGCACACCTCACCGACTGCGATGTGCACCGTACGACCGCGGACGGCGTCACCCTCGACACCGACGCGGTGCTCACGCTCGCGGACTGCCGCATCCACGACATCCCGGAGAACGCGGTCGACCTGCGGTCCCGCTCGGTGCTCACGCTGACGCGCACGAGCGTGCGGCAGTTCGGGCGCAACGGCCTGTCGGTGTGGGATCCGGGCACGCGTGTGGACGCCAACCAGTGCGAGATCTTCGACAGCACCGGCGACTACCCCGCGGTGTGGGTCAGTGACGGCGCCACCGCGGTGCTCGACTCCTGCCGGGTGCACGACGTGCCGGACGCCCTGTTCGTCCTGGACCGTGGCTCGCGCGTGGACGTCGTCGACAGCGATCTGTCGCAGGTGCGCAACACAGCGGTGTCGGTGAGCGACGGCGCCACCGCACAGCTCGACGACTGCCGGATCCGGGACGCCGCGACCGGCGCCTGGTTCCGTGACCACGGCAGCGGCGGCACCCTGTCCGGCTGCACCGTGGACGGCACCCAGACGGGGGTGATCGTCACCAAGGGCGCCGACCCCACCATCGAACGGTGCACGGTCACCTCGCCCGCCGAGGCCGGCTTCTATGTGTCGGCCGGCGGCCGCGGCAGCTTCCACAACTGCCGGGTGACCGGCAGCGGGGGCTACGGCTTCCATGTGATCGACGGCTGCCGCGCCACGCTGAAGAAGTGCCGTACGGAGCGCTGTGCCCGCGGTGGGTACGAGTTCGCCGAAGGCGGCGGCGCGAACTCGGGCGCGGGCCCGGTCACCGAGGACTGCACCAGCGACGAGAGCGCGCGGCCCGAGCCCCCGGCGCACGAGACCGCCGTACAGACGTCGTCCCAGTCCCCCGGCCTGCTCGGCGCCATCCCTGGGCAGCGCACCACCGAGCAGGAGCCGCTCGTCGCCACCCCGCAGCCCGAGCAGCCGACGCGGACGTCGAAGGCCGTCCTCGGTGAACTCGACGCGCTGGTGGGCCTGGAGAGCGTCAAGCGCGAGGTGCGGGCCCTCACCGACATGATCGAGGTGGGCCGGCGTCGGCAGCAGGCGGGCCTGAAGGCGGCCTCCGCCCGGCGTCATCTGGTCTTCACCGGCTCCCCCGGCACCGGCAAGACGACGGTGGCGCGTCTGTACGGCGAGATCCTGGCCTCGCTCGGCGTGCTGGAGAAGGGCCATCTCGTCGAGGTGTCCCGGGTCGATCTGGTCGGCGAGCACATCGGCTCCACCGCCATCCGCACCCAGGAGGCGTTCGACCGGGCGCGCGGCGGTGTGCTGTTCATCGACGAGGCATACGCGCTGTCGCCGGAGGACTCCGGCCGAGACTTCGGCCGCGAGGCCATCGACACGCTGGTGAAGCTGATGGAGGACCACCGGGAGGCGGTGGTGGTGATCGTCGCGGGCTACACGGCCGAGATGGACCGGTTCCTGTCCGTCAACCCCGGTGTGGCATCCCGCTTCTCACGGACCATCACCTTCGGCGACTACGGCCCCGAGGAGCTGCTGCGGATCGTGGAGCAGCAGGCCGAGGAGCACGAGTACCGGCTGGCGGAGGGCGCCTCCGAGGCACTCGTGAAGTACTTCACGGCGATCCCCAAGGGCCCCGCGTTCGGCAACGGCCGCACCGCGCGGCAGACCTTCGAGGCGATGGTGGAGCGGCATGCGGGCCGGGTGGCCCAGCTTGCGGAACCGAGCACGGACGACCTCACCCTGCTCTACGAGGAAGACCTGCCGGAACTGCCCTGAGTCCGGTCCCCGGTCCCGCCCGACTCCTCGCCGCCCCGGGTGCGGGGGGCCGGGACGTCCGGCGGCCGGAGCCGCGCCAGCAGCCGTTCGCGCTCCTCGGCGAAAGCGGGGTCGGCCTGGTAGTCGGAGTGTCCGAGGATCGGCGCGGGCAGCGGGTGCTCCGCGGTGCGGCCGTACGCCAGCGGGTCGCGCAGCGCGTCCCGGTCGACCTGCTCGCCGCAGTCGCCGGGCAGCCGGACCGGGCCGCCGATGGGGTCGGTGCGGCGGTGGAGGTTGCGCCAGCAGTCGACCTCGTGGTGCAGGGAACTGAGGGCGGCCGGGCCGAAGTGGGCCGGGAACCACCGCCCGTACAGGCGCTCCAGCGGTGAGCCGTACGTCAGCAGCGCGACCCGTTTGCGGACCGACGGCTTCAACTGCCAGGCCGCGGCGGCGGCCAGCACACTGCCCTGGGAGTGCCCGGACAGCACCAGCCGTCCGCCGGTCGTGCGGGTCCAGGTGACCATGCGCCAGGTCAGGTCGGGCACCGCCCGCTCGGCATAACAGGGCGGCGCGAAGGGATGGGCGGCGCGCGGCCAGAACGTGCCGACGTCCCAGAGGATGCCGATGGTGCGCCGGGCGGAGGGGTCCTTGTAGGCGCGCCGCCCCCAGGTGACGAAGAGTATGAAGCCGAAGCCGATGAGCCAGGACCCCAGGGCCTGCGCGGTTTCGGCGCCGCCCTGGACGAAGGCGTATGTCCCGTCGGCCGCCTCGGCGGGGACGTCCTTGGTCGTCAGGGCGCCGGCCAGGGCCCCGGCCCCGAACAGCAGCGTCACGGCCGAGGTGATGCCGATCAGGAGGGGCGCCCGGTCGGTCAGGGCGGCCATCGCGCGGGTGCTCGCGATACGGCGGGTGCGGGAGCTGTCCTTGGGCTCTCCCGGGTAGTCGAGTTCCACTGTGCTCATCTCGGCGTGCCGCCGCTGCCAGGTGCGCCACGCCAGCCAGGCGCCGAGGGCCAGCAGGACGATGAGCAGCGCCGGGATCACGGAGGCCTGCCAGGTGAGCAGGACGGGCGGGCCGAGCACCGTGTCCCGGGTGCCGTCCAGCCAGTCGGCGACGCGCTGGGCGACGCCCCCGGACATCACGCCGCCCAGCGCGCAGGCCAGCGTGGCGACGGCTGGACCGGCCTGGCCGCGCAGGGCGGTGCGCGTGTCGGGGTGGGTGCGGTAGAGGACGCGGGCCACCAGGGCGAGCGCGATCACCAGCAGGCCCTGCACGAGGGCGATGCCGCCGAAGGTCATGTCGCCGGGCAGCCGGCCCGCCGACTGCCAGCTCGGCCGCGACCAGCCGGCGTACAGCAGGGTCAGGGCTAGCAGGATGAGTGAGCCCGCCGGCAGCCAGCGCACCAGGGTCGCGTCCAGTTCGCGGTCGAGTCGGCGCTCGGTGCGGCCGCGCCGGCACACCACCCAGACCACAACGACCGCGCCCACGACGAGCGTTGCGTCCAGCAGCAGGCCCAGCGTCTCCAGGACGGCCGGGCCGCCGGAGCGGCGGTCGTAGCGGGCGGCGGAGGTGCCCACGGCGGCGGCCACGGTCAGGAAGCCCGCGGCGGTGTGCGCGGCGCGCAGCCGGGCGACCAGGCGACGCCCGTACCAGAAGCCGGGGCGGCCCAGGCCGGTGCGGCCGGTCTCCTCCTCGGGTTCGGCGTTGCGGGACATCGGCTGCTGGGACTCGTACGCGCTCCAGGTGCGGTTGGACAGGTACCACAGCAGGCCCGTCAGCACGGCGGGCACCAGACAGGCGATGCCCAGACGCCGCCCGGGCTGGGTCCACCAGCCGTCACCGGAGCCGGCCGGGGAGAGGAATCCCAGCCAGGAGTGCCGCTCGGCGCACGCGCGTGTGCCCGCGCACTGCCAGGCCGCCAGGTCGAGGGCGACCTCGCAGGCGGCGGCGACCAGGAGCACGGTCAGGGTGAGGGCGGCAAGCCGGACCAGCAGGCCGTACAGGCGGACCGTCCGGTGGCGCCCGCGAGTGGTGGGGCGCATCCAGTGAGCGAGGTTGACCACCATGAAGGGCAGCAACAACAGCCACAGGGCGCGGGCGCCGTTGCCGGAGGTGAGGTTGCACCAGACGTACGCCTCGGGCACCGGCTTGCCCCGGTAGTCCTCGGGGCGGGCCTCCGCGTCGGCGTCGTCGACCCGCCGGTAGACGGCCGCCGTCGCGTCGCCGGTGATCCGGACGGTACGCGGATCACCGAGCATCTCCTCCGGTGTGGTGCCGCCGACCCCGTGGACCAGGAGTTCGAGGGCGGTCTCGGCCGCTTCGGGCGGCCGGGCGGGCGCGCCGGGCTCACCGGGCGCCGCGTCTTCCTGTGCACGTTCCACTGTTCTGCACTTCCCCCGTGCCGTGTGTGGCGTGTGTCATGTGCAGGCACAAGGATCTCCCCATCGGGAGGCGCGTACACCTATGGTCACGGAATCTCCCCGATACGTGTGACAGTGGCGTACGGAAGATCACGGAGTGAAGGGAGCCATCTGTGGCGCGACCTGCGGCAACCCATGCGAGGATGGGGCGTCCTCGGCCCCCGGGGCGGGGAGAAAGTCCCCGTCGGAGCGGGTTCGGACGGCGTGTCGGGCGGGTTATGGGATGTTGGGACGAAAGGAACCGGAGCGGACGTGAGTGAGAATCAGAACCTCCTCGCGGAGCAGCGCCGCGCCCTGATCCTCGACGAGGTGCGGCGCCGCGGCGGGGTCCGCGTCAACGAACTCACCCGCAAGCTCGGCGTCTCGGACATGACGGTCCGGCGCGACCTCGACGCACTGGCCCGCCAGGGTGTGGTGGAGAAGGTGCACGGCGGCGCGGTGCCCGTGGTCGAGGCGAGCACGCACGAGCCCGGCTTCGAGGCCAAGTCCGGTCTGGAGCTGACCGCCAAGGAGGACATCGCGCGGGCGGCGGCCGAACTGGTCGCGCCGGGCACGGCGATCGCGCTGTCGGGGGGTACGACGACCTTTGCGCTCGCCCATCAGCTGGTCGACGTCCCCGACCTGACGGTGGTCACCAACTCGGTGCGGGTGGCCGACGTCTTCCACACGGCACAGCGCACGTCCGGTCAGCGCCAGGGTGCGGCCACGGTGGTGCTGACCGGCGGAGTGCGCACCCCGTCCGACTCGCTGGTGGGGCCGGTGGCCGATCAGGCCATCGCCGCACTCCACTTCGACGTGCTGTTCCTGGGTGTGCACGGCATATCGGTCGAGGCCGGCCTGTCGACGCCGAATCTGGCGGAGGCCGAGACCAACCGCAGGCTGGTGCAGTCCGCACGGCGTGTCGTGGTGGTGGCCGACCACACCAAGTGGGGCACGGTGGGCCTGAGTTCGTTCGCCGCGCTGGAGCAGGTCGACACGCTGGTGACGGATGCCGGGCTGGCGACGGAGGCGCGCGCGGAGATCTCCGAGCACCTGCGGCGCCTGGTGGTGGCCGGTGAGGCCGGGAACGGTACAGACACCTGACGGTCCCCCGGCTATGGTGGCGCTGCCCGTTGCTCGTCCGCTTCCGCCAGGGATTCCGTTCCCGTAGGAGGTCTTCGTCCATGGCACACCGACTGCGCCCGGTGGGGCTCGACTTCATCGGGACCGCTCCGCTGCGTCTGGTGTTCGCCCGGGTGGTGGCCGCGCCTCCCGAGGCCGTCTTTCACGCTCTCGCGGACGACGTGGAGGGCTTGTCCGAGTGGTTCTGGGCGGTGGCATCGGCCCGGCCGACCGGTGACGGCGCGGGACGCGAGGTCCGGCTGCGGGGCGGTACACGGTTCGAGGAGACGATCCTCGCCGCCGAGTCCCCCGAGGTGTACGCCTACCGCGTCGACGTCACCAACGCGCCCGGAGCCCGTGCCGTGGTCGAGGAGTGGCTCCTGACGCCCGACGGGACGGGCACGCGCGTGCAGTGGACGTTCGCCGCCGACGGCAGCGCGCCCTTCCGGTTCGTTCTGAAGCTGGCGCGGGCAGGGATGGGCCGCTCGTTCCGCGGCGCAGTCGCGGCGCTGGACCGCCGGCTCGCTTCGACACCTGCCTGACGGAGGGTCCTCAGCGGCTGCCTGACGGAGGTCGTCAGGCAGCCCGGCTGACGGCAGCCGTCGGCGCTCCCGCGGCCAAGGCGCTCATCCCCGCAGCGGGTCAGTGCTCCCAGACACCCGTCTTCAGCAGCGAGGCGATCGCCGCCGTGTACGGGGCGATGTCCAGGCCCTGGTCGGCCAGCCAGGTGTCCGAGTAGTACTTGTCGAGGTAGCGGTCACCCGGGTCGCACAGCAGGGTGACCACGCTGCCCGTCCGGCCCTCGGCCACCATCTCGGCGACGATCTTCAGCGCGCTCCACAGACCGGTGCCGGTGGAACCGCCCGCCTTGCGCCCGATGGCCTGCTCCAGCGCCCGTACGGCGGCCACGCTCGCCGCGTCGGGGACCTTCATCATCCGGTCGATGGCGCCCGGCACGAAGCTCGGCTCCATGCGCGGGCGCCCGATGCCCTCGATGCGCGAGCCGCAGTCGCACGTGACGTCCGAATCGCCGGTCGTCCATCCCTCGAAGAAACACGAGTTCTCCGGATCGGCGACACAGATGCGGGTGTCGTGCTGCATGTAATGCACATAGCGCGCGAGGGTCGCCGAGGTGCCTCCGGTGCCCGCCGTGGCGACGATCCACGCGGGTTCCGGAAATCGTTCCAACTCCAGTTGGCGGAAGATGGATTCGGCGATGTTGTTGTTGCCGCGCCAGTCCGTGGCCCGCTCCGCGTAGGTGAACTGGTCCATGTAGTGGCCGCCGGTGTCGACCGCCAGGGCGGCGGACTCCTCGTACATCTTGCGGGGGTCGTCCACGAAGTGGCACTGCCCGCCGTGGAATTCGATCAGTCGGCACTTCTCGGCGCTTGTCGTGCGTGGCATGACCGCGATGAAGGGCACGCCGATGAGTTTCGCGAAGTACGCCTCCGAGACGGCCGTCGAGCCGCTGGACGCCTCGATCACCGGGCGGCCGGGCCGAATCCAGCCATTGCAGAGGCCGTACAGGAACAAGGAGCGCGCGAGCCGGTGTTTGAGGCTGCCGGTCGGGTGGGTCGACTCGTCCTTCAGATACAGGTCGATGCCCCACTTCTCGGGCAGCGGGAAGCGCAGCAGATGGGTGTCGGCCGAGCGGTTGGCATCGGCCTGGACCTTGCGTACGGCCTCTTTGAGCCAGCCCCGGTACGCCGCGTCGCTGTGGTCGACGTCCAGGGTGGACAGGGATTCGGCGGTCCGTGCCTGCTGAGGGGTACTCATCGGCGGGGCTCCTTCGGATTGTGCCGACGCCGGTTCACGTGGTCGGACGCCTCGATCATAAGCACCTTCCGCACGCTTCTCACCTGCATAAACACACCTTTGAGTACCTCAAAGGAGCCCCTGGGGCACGGCCGTACGGCGCCGCGGGGGCGCATCGCCATGTGTGCTCCCGCCCCTCTTCGCCGGGTCGTCGTGCGTACTGGTGCTCGACGCCGGGGGCGTGCAGACTGCACCGCACGGGACCACCGTCCCGAGCGGGGTGCACACTGGATCACGACCCATGCGGATCTCGACAGGGCATCCGAAAGCGCACAAGGGGGCGGGGCATCATGGCGGAGCCGGAGTTCACGGCCACGGGCGTGCGGATCGGGAAGAGGCTGCGCTCGCTCACCCGGGCCGGGCAGGTCCGGATCAGCGGCGGCAGGCTCGAGTTGCTCACCAGTTACGGCAGCGAGATCGACAGTGCCCCGGTGCAGGCGGTGCGCGCGTCGAAGCCCTGGTTCGCGCACGAGGACCGGGCGTTGGCCGACGTCAACGGAACGCGATACCTGCTCACCCTCGGCGAGCACGATCCCGCGCCGGGAAAGCCGGGGCCGCCCTCGGCGCGCCGGTTCATCGAGGCGGTACGCAAGGCGGCGGGGCGCAGCGGCTAGGCGGTCGCCGGTCCACGAACGCAGAGCGGCCTTCCGTGCCGCGAGTTGCGGGACCGCACCCCCTGAGTCACGCTGTTCTCACATCACTCTGGGTTTACCGGCGATAACGCTGCGAACCAGCCCGCCGGCCACCTCAGCAGGCGGCCGTTCCACTCAGCCACTCTGCTGGATCCGATCTCCGTCTTCTTCCGGAACTCAATTCGGGGAGTCGCAGCCGTGATCAGCCAGCCAAGCAGGCATTGCACGGTGGAGCTCCAAGCCCTGCCGTCGCGGATCGGCCAGGTCCGCAGAATCGTCTCTGCGCAATTGCGCTACTGGCATCTCGACCCCTTGATAGCCCCAGCCGCGCTCGGTGTGACCGAGCTCCTGACCAACGTCCACCGGCATGCCCAGCCCGACAAGCTGTGCACCGTGGAGATCGAGCTGCTGCTCGACCGGCTGACCGTCTCGGTGCACGACCACGATCCCCGCCTCCCCGAGGTGGGGGACGCGGACCTCTTCGCCACCTGCGGACGCGGCCTCGCCATGGTCGCCGCGGTGAGCGAGAGCTGGGGAGTGCGCCCGAACGGCGAGTCGGGCAAGGTCGTGTGGTTCACACTTCCGGCGCCCGCGCCCGCAGTGGCGGTGCCCGTCCTTCCGCCGTACGACACTGCCCGCGAGAGCACCCGCAGGCACACCGTCGACGGACGCAGGCCCGGACACGCTCCCGCCCGGTCGGCCGTTGCCGGCTGACCGGGCGGTGACCCCCTCCGCGGGCGGTCGCGTCACTCGGTGGCGATGGCGCGCAGCACGTCCAGGCGCGCCGCCCGCCGGGCCGGACGCAGGCCCGCGAGGGCTCCGGCCGCGAGGCCCACCAATGCCACCACCGCCAGCTGGAGCGGCGGGACCGCGAAGGCGAACGCGCTGTCTGCGGCCCCGTCGGCGGCCTCGACGAGCACCCAGCCGAGGAACGCGCCGAGCGCGAGTCCGCCGGCCGTGCCGAACGCGGCGACCAGGACCGACTCCCAGCGGACCATGGCGCGCAACTGCGCGCGGGTCTGGCCGACGGCCCGCAGCAGGCCCAGTTCACGGGTGCGCTCGTGGATGGCCAGCGTGAGTGTGTTGGCGATGCCGAGCAGGGCGATGAGCACCGCGAGCGCGAGCAGTGCGTAGACCAGGGTCAGCATCATGTCGATGCCGCCGGCCGAGGACTGTGCGTACTCGTTACGGGTCTGCACCTCGGAATTTCCGTACTGCGCGGCCACCTTCTCGACCGCTGCCTTGCCCTCGTCGGTGCTCACGCCTTCCTTGAAGGAGACGGCGACGAGGGTGTCGGAGTCCTGGGTGCGGTGCGGGGCCCAGGCGGCGCGCGTGATGACGTAGTCGCCTGCGAGTTCCGACTGCCCGTAGACCGCGCGGACGGTGAACGTCTCCTGCTTGCCGTCGGTGAAGGTGAGCCGAGTGGTGTCCCCGGTCTTCAGGTGCTGCTTGTCGGCCTCGTTCTTCGTGAGGGCGATGCCGTCGGTGCCCAGATCGCCGAGGGAGCCGTGGACGGTGCCCAGGTCGAAGACCTTGCCGAGCGTGACCGGGTCGGTGACCGTCAGGGCGCGTCCCTTGCCGTCGACCTCGGCGACGCCGCGGCCCAGGCCGACGGCGTCCTCGACGACCGCCTGGCGCGCGATCGCGGGCGCCAGCCTCGGGCTGAGCCCGCTGCCGCCCGCGCCGAACGACGGGGTGCTGACCGCGATGTCGCCGGCGAAGGACCGGGAGACGGTCTGGTCCATGGTGGCCTTGAGCGAGGCGCCGAAGACCGTGAACAGGGAGACGACGGCCACGCCGATCATGAGCGCGCTGGCGGTGGCGGCGGTCCGCTTCGGGCTGCGCAGGGCGTTGCGCCGGGCGAGGCCGCCCGTGACGCCGCGCAGAGTGTCGAGCGGGGCACCGAGCAGACGTACGGCCGTGGTGGACGCGACCGGGCCGAGAACCACGAACGCGGCGAGTGCCAGCACCGCGCCGAGGCCGGCCAGCCACAGGGACGGGGTCACGAGGACGCCGGCCAGCGTGCTGCCGAGGGCCAGCGCGGCCAGGCCGCCGCCGACGACGGCACGGGTCCGGGAGGCGCCGGACTGGTCGACGGCCGTCTCGCGCAGCGCTGCCAGCGGTGCGGTGCGTCCGGCGCGGACGGCGGGCAGCAGCGCGGAGCCGAGACAGACCAGGATGCCGACCACGAGCGGCAGCAGCATGGACAGGCCGCTGATCACCAGGGCGCCGTCGGGGAAGGGGAAGCCGATGGCGGGGAACAGCACCTGCAGCGCGGCCGCGATGCCGATGCCGCCCGCGAGGCCGGCGGCTGACGCGGTGACGGCGACGACGCTCGCCTCGACGAGGGTCGAGCCGGTGACCTGGCGGCGGGAGGCCCCGAGGGCGCGCAACAGGGCGTTCTCGCGGGCCCGTTGGGCGACGACGATCGCGAAGGTGTTGTGGATGGAGAAGGTTGCCACCAGGAGCGCGATGCCGGAGAACACCAGCAGGAAGCTGGTGAAGAGGGTCAGGAACTGGCTGGAGACCATGTCGGTGTTCTCCTGGGCCGACTCCTGGCCGGTGATCGCCTCGACTCCCTTGGGCAGTACGGATGTCAGCCGGTCGACGAGTTCCGCCTGAGAGATGCCGGGTCCGGCCCGCACGCGCAGGCTCGCGGCCTCGCCCGGCTTGGCGGTGAGGTACTTCTCGGCGTCGGCCTGCGTCATCCCGGTGAAGGTCACCTGGGCCATGCCGTCCTCGCCGCCGAAGGTCGCCAGGCCCACGACGGTGACCTTGACGGGGTCGGGGGTACGCAGGGTCGTGGTGTCGCCGATCGTGAGGTGACCCTTCTTGGCGGCTCCCCGGTTGACGATGACCTCGCCGGACCTGGCGGGGGCGCGTCCCTCGGCGAGTTCGTACGCGTTGAGTTCGGGATCGGAGATCCAGTTGCCCGCGAGGGTCGGCGGGCCCTGGCCGCCGATGGGCTTGCCGTTGGAGCCGACGAGCTGGCCCGCGCCCTGGATGTCGGGCACGGCGGCGGCGACACCGGGCGTGCTCTCGATCGTCTTCACCAGGCCGATGTCCACGGCCCTGCGCACACCCTGGCTCTCACCGGGTGCGGTGATGGTGTCGGCGCTGCGGACGACGGCGTCGGTGCCGCTGGTCGCCTTGCCGAACATGGTGTCGAAACCGGCCCGCAGCGTGTCGCCCATGACCAGGGTGCCGGCGAGGAAGGCGACACCGAGGAACACCGCCAGGAACGTACCGGCGAAGCGTCGCTTGTGGGCGCGCAGCGAGGACACGCTGATGCGCACGGCCGCGTTCATGACGGCGCTCCCTTGCTGTCGAAGGCCTTCATCCGGTCGAGGACCTTGTCCGCGGTCGGGGCCTGCATCCGGTCCACGAGGCGGCCGTCGGCGAGGAAGACGACCTCGTCGGCGTGCGCGGCGGCGACCGGGTCATGGGTGACCATCACGACCGTGCGGTCCATCTGGCGCACCGCACGGCCGAGCAGGTGCAGCACCTCCTCGCCGGAGCGCGAGTCGAGGTTGCCGGTGGGTTCGTCGGCGAAGACGACATCGGGCTGTCCGGCGAACGCCCGGGCCACGGCTACGCGTTGCTGCTGTCCGCCGGAGAGCTCGGAGGGCCGGTGGTGGAGCCGGTCGCGCAGGCCGACGACGTCGACGAGCGCGTCGATCCACTGCCGATCGCCCTTGCCGGCCGCCAGGTCCATGGGCAGCGTGATGTTCTCCGCGACCGTCAGGGTCGGGATCAGGTTGAAGGCCTGGAAGACGAAGCCGATGCGGTCGCGGCGCAGCAGGGTGAGGCGGCGGTCGTCCAGGGTGCTCAGCTCGGTGTCGCCGATGAAGGCGGCGCCAGAGGTGAGCGTGTCGAGGCCCGCGGCGCAGTGCATCAGGGTGGACTTGCCGGACCCCGAGGGGCCCATGATCGCGGTGAAGCGGCCGGCCGGAAAGCCGATGCTGACCCCGTCCAGGGCCCGCACGGTGGTGTCGCCGGAGCCGTACACCTTGACGGCGTCGGCGACACCCGCGGCGTGACGCGTGGCGGTCACGGTGGTCCCGACCGGCAGGGTGCTCATGCCGCACCGCCCTTGCCGATACGCCCGAACTGCTCGTCCAGGACGGACAGTCGGCGCCAGTACTCGTCCTCGTCGATCTCGCCGGAGGCGAAGCGGCGGCCGAGCACGGCGATCGGGGAGTCACCCCGGGGCCGTACGTCGTCCATCGCGCGCCACGGTCCGATCGGTCCGCGGCGGCCGCGCCAGACGGTGCGGCGCAGGACGGACACGACTGCGATCACGACGGCCGCCCAGATCAGCGGGAAGAAGAGGATCCACGGGCCGGGTCCGCCGTCCCAGTTCGCCAGGGTCTGCATCTCAGTCATCTCCTCGGTGCGTTTCTCGTGATGACTTGAGGCTCGCTCCGGGAGGGGGTCCGAGTCGTCGTACGGCCAGCGGCAGTACGTGTACCTCCGCGGGAGTACGCGGGGGGATGTGCGCCTGCTTCCGCCGGTCCGATTCCACGCCGCGACTTCTGTACCTACTAGTATGTACTTCTGTACCTAGTAGTAGGTACAGTGCCGTCATGAGCACTCCGGACCGACTCATCGACGCCACCCGTGAGCTGCTGTGGGAGCGCGGTTACGTGGGCACCAGCCCCAAGGCGATCCAGCAGCAGGCGGGCGCCGGGCAAGGCAGCATGTATCACCATTTCAAAGGCAAACCGGATCTCGCCCTGGCCGCGATCCGCCGCACCGCCGAGGACATGCGCGCTACTGCCGCGGAGGTACTGAGCGGACCCGGCTCGCCGTACGAGCGCATCGAGGCGTATCTGCGTCGCGAGCGCGACGTGCTGCGCGGCTGTCCCGTCGGGCGGCTGACGATGGACCCCGACATCATCGCGAGTGCCGAGCTGCGCGCCCCGGTCGACGAGACGATCGACTGGCTGTGCGAGCAGCTCGCCGGGATCGTCGAAGAGGGCCAGGAACAGGGCCAGTTCGCGACCTCGCTCGACGGTGAGGAGATCGCCGCGACGATCGTGGCGACCGTCCAGGGCGGCTATGTGCTGGCCCGGGCGTCCGGCAACGCCGCCGCGTTCGACACCGGGGTCCGCGGGCTGCTCTCCCTGCTCGCCCCGCTGCGCTGATTCCGTCTCAGAACCTCAGGAACTCAGGACTTCAAGAGCTTCAGAACCCTTCAAGAGCAAGGAGTGTGCCCCCGTGCACATCACCCGCAAGCGCCCCGACACCCAGCAGGGACCCGCGGAGAACTTCACCGGCACCGTGTGGCTCGACGAGGTCGCCGTCCCCCCGGCCCCGTCCCGGCTGCGGATGTTCAACGTCCGCTTCGCCCCCGGCGCCCACACCGCCTGGCACCGCCATCCGCACGGCCAGGTGCTGCACGTCCTGGACGGCGAGGGTCTGGTGCAGCGCAAGGGCGGGGACGCCGAGCCGATCCGGGCGGGCGACACGGTGTGGATCGAACCCGGCGAATGGCACTGGCACGGGGGGGGGGGG
>NZ_JBMNDS010000012.1:0-144397 GCF_052543295.1 Streptomyces sp. SAS_270 | reverse complement strand
CCCCCCCCACCTTCATGACGCATCTCGCGATCGTCGAGGCGGCCGAGGACGGCACGACCACGGAATGGGACGCGCACGTCGGACCGGCCGACTACCCCGCCTGAGCCCGTAAGAGCCCCTGTTCCCGAGCCGCAATCCGCCAGGAGGCACCGATGCACGCCCTGCAGTACGAGCTCACCTTCCCAGCCGACTACGACATGGGCATCATCCGCGACCGCGTCGCCCGCGTCGGGCACCTGCTCGACGACTGGGACGGCCTCGGCTTCAAGACCTTCCTGATACGCGAGCGCGGCGTGGACGGCTCACCGGTCAACCAGTACGCGCCGTTCTACCTGTGGAACGGGGCCGAGGGGATGAACTCCTTCCTGTGGGGCGGAGCGTTCCAGGGGCTCGTCAACGACTTCGGCCGGCCGGTGGTGCAGCACTGGACAGGTCTCGCCTACGAGGACGGTGGCGCCGCAGGCTCCCCCGCCCTGGTCGCGCTGCGGCACCGACAACGCGTCCCGGAGGGAGTGGAACTGTCCGAGGCCATGGAGGAGGCGGCGCGCGAGGCGAAGCGGCTGGCAGGGCTGGACGGGGCGGTGTGCGCGGCCGCAGCCGTGGATCCGCGCCACTGGGAAGTCGTGCACTTCTCCCTCTGGACCCACGAGGCGCCAAAAGAGCCCGGCGAGGTCTTCCGAGTGCTGCACATGTCGGCCCCGGAGCGCGACCGCCTGCCGCGGGGCAGGCAGTGGTGAACACCATCCGCACCGTCCTGGGAGACGTTCCGCCGCGGGAGTTGGGGGTGTGCAACGCGCACGATCACCTCTTCCTGAGCAGCCCTCAACTCCCGGGCCAGGAACTGCGCGAAGCGTCCGCCGCACGGGCCGAGCTGGCCGCGTTCCGCACGCAGGGCGGCGGCACCGTGGTGCAGTGGACGCCGTACGGCATGGGCCGGCGCGCCGCCGACCTGCCCCTCCTCGCCCGCGACAGCGGAGTGCACGTCGTCGCCGCGACCGGCCTCCACCAAGCCGCCCACTACGGCGCGGAGTTGCTGCGGCGGTTGCGCGGGGGGCTTGCCGAGCTGTTCGTCTCGGAGCTGACGCAGGGCATCGGCACCTCCGGGGTCCGCGCCGGGCTCATCAAGGTCGCGGGGGGCTTCCACTCCCTCGACGCACACGCCCGCTGGACGATGGCCGCGGCGGCCGAAGCCCACCACGCCACCGGTGCGCCGATCGCCGTGCACCTGGAACTGGGCACGGGCGCGCTCGACGTACTCGACCTGCTGTGCGGCGAGTTGGGGGTCGCCCCGCAGAGCGTGATCCTCGGCCACCTCAACCGCTCCCCCGACCTGGCGGTGCACCGGCAGGCCGCCGAGGCCGGCGCCCGACTCGCCTTCGACGGACCCTCCCGCGCCAACCATGCCACCGACTGGCGCATGCCCGACGCCGTACGCGCCCTCGCCGAGGCCGGGTTCGGCGACCGTCTGCTGCTCGGCGGCGACACCACGACCGCGGCCGCACGCTCGGTCGACGGCGGCCCCGGGATGCCGTACCTGCTGCGACGGGTGCGCCCGAGGCTCGAACTCGCCCTGGGCAAGGAGCTGGTGGAGCACATCCTCACCGAGAACCCCCAGAGCGCGTTCGCCGCGGACTGGCGCTGAACCCGCAAGGGAGCCGCCGCCATGCCCTTCGTCCGTATCGACGCCCTGGGAGCCGACCCCGGCCGACTGGACGCGCTCGGGGCGCACGCCCGACCGGAAGCGGACCCTGTACCGGCGCAGTACGCCCCCTCCCCCGAGCCGGCCGGCCCGCTCCCGGCGGACCCGCCCGCGGACCGTGCCGTTGCCCCGTCCGGGTGAAACCCGGGCGCTTCGAGCCCGGTACCTGTACCGGCACCTCGCGGATCGGCATCGTAGCGGGCGTCTCCGTCCCGGAATCGCAGGAGGAAGCACATGCTCGGTACCGACTTCCGTATCGGATCGCCCAACTGGATCGACCTCGGCAGCCCCGACACGACCGGAGCCGCCGCCTTCTACAGCGCGGTGTTCGGATGGGAGTTCGTCTCCGCTGGGCCCGAGGCCGGCGGGTACGGCTTCTTCCAGCACACGGGCAAGACCGTCGGTGCGCTCGGCCCGCTCAGTGAGGAGGGGGCGACGCCGGCCTGGACGACGTACTTCAAGACCGAGGACATCCAGGACACCGCCCGCCAGGTGGTCTCCGGGGGCGGCGCCGTGCGCGCCGAGCCCATGGATGTCATGGGTGAGGGGTGGCTGGCCCAGTTCACCGACCCGCAGGGCGCACAGTTCGCCGTGTGGCAGCCCGGAAAGACCAAGGGCCTGGAGAAGGCCTCCGAGGACAACACCCTGCTGTGGGTGGAACTGCACGTCCCCGACCCGGTGGCCGCCATCGGCTTCTACAACGGGCTGTTCGGCTGGCGGTCGGAGGAGATGCAGGCACCCGGCATGACCTACCGGGTGCTCAGCATCCAGGAGGGCGACCAGCAGGACGGCACCTTCGGCGGTGTGGCCCCGTTGCAGGAGGGGCAAGGGGACGCGCGCTGGGTGCCGTACTTCTCGGTGGCGGACGCCGATGCCCTCGCCACGTCCGTGGAGAGCAACGGCGGGAGCGTGCTGATGCCGGCCGCCGACGTGCCCGACGTCGGCCGGATCGCATGGCTGGCCGACCCGTACGGCGCCGTGTTCGCCGTTCTCAAGCCGAACCCCCAGCAGGGCTAGATGAGTTGACCGCAGCGGACCGTCACCGGATCCGGATCACCAGGTCCGACAAGGTGACGTCCGCGCGCGGACGAGGGCGCGGCCCCGAAGGGTCGCCGCGCTCGGTGAATTCGTCGACGACGGCCTACGTCTGGACCCGTGCCAAGGCGCCCAGCGGGTCGTCGAGCACGGGCTGCCACGCCAACTCGGCCGCCCCCACCAGGCTGTTGTGGTCCAGCGTGCAGGCGAGGATCGGTACGCCACCGCTCTGCCCCCAGAGGCTGCGGTCGGCGACGACGGCCCTGAGCCTGTGCGGATCGGCGTCGAGCAGGGTGCGGTGCAGACCGCCGAGGATGATCCGGTCGGGGTTGAGGATGTTGACCAGCCCGGCAAGTCCCAGTCCCAGGCGGTCGATCAGCGCCTCGACGGCCATACGGACGACCGGGTCGGCGTACTCGCCGCGGATGAGGTCGTTGGCCTGCTGGAGCAGCGACACCACCGGGCCGGGCTCCCGGCCCGCCGCGGTGAGAAAGGCCAGCGGGTCCGCCTCGACGTCGAGACACCCGCGGCTGCCGCAGTAGCAGGGGCGGCCCTCGGGGTTGACGGTGAGGTGGCCGACTTCGAGGGCGAGACCCGAACTGCCTGTGTGCAGACGGCCGTCGAGGACGAGCGCGCCGCCGACACCCCGGTGCCCGGTGGCCACGCACAGCAGGTCGCGGGCGCCGCGACCGGCGCCGTGGCGATGCTCGGCGAGCGCGGCGAGGTTGACGTCGTTGGCCGCGAACGCGGGCCCCTCGATGCCGGCCGCGCGCACCCGCTCGGCGAAGATCTGCCGCACGGGTGCGCCCGCGGGCCAGGCCAGGTGCAGCGGGTTGAGGGCGAGCCCGTCCGGTTCGGCCACCGCCGACGGCACGGCGAGCCCGGCGCCCACGCACCGCCGCCCGGTCCCGCGCAGCAGCTCGGCCCCTGCCTCGACGACCGAGCCCAGCACCTTCGCCGGATCGGCGTCGACGGTCTCACAGCCGGGCGCGGTGGCGACGATACGGCCGCCCAGCCCGACCAGCGCGGCGCGGAACCCGTCGGCGTGCACCTGCGCGGCCAGCGCCACCGGGCCGTCCTCGGCGACCTCCAGCCGGTGCGAGGGGCGCCCCTGTGAACCGGCCTCCGCGGCGGGCCGCGCGTCCACCCTGATCAGCCCCAGCGCCTCCAGCTCAGCGGCCACCGCGCCCGCCGTCGCCCGGGTGACCCCCAACTCGGCGGTGAGCACGGCACGCGTGGGCGCACGTCCGGTGTGCACCAGTTCGAGGGCCGGGCCGAGAGCGCCACGCCCCCGGTCCAGCCGCGTCCGCGTGGTCCCCGTCGACCCCGTGGTCCCTTCCCCCGTCGCCCGGGGGCCCGCCTTGCCGTTCATGAAGGCGAGTCTCCCATGATCCCGATGGTCGGTGTCCTACGCGGTGGGGAGGCGGAGGTGGGCGAGGACGACGTCACGGACCTGGCGGACGGCCGCCGGATCGAGCACCGCGAGGGCGGGGAGGGCGTGGTGCCAGTGGCCGGTGGCAAGCGTCTCCGCGACCAGGTCCCGGGCGCGCGCCCCGGCGTCCGCGGGGTCGCGGGGCGGCGAGAGCGAGGCCAGGCGCCAGATCACGGGGAGAAAGTAGGGGGCTTGGATACGGGTCAGCGTCGCCAGTGGCGCCTGGCGGGCCTGGACGAGGTGGGCGGCGAGCAACCCGAAGGCCTCCGCGCGCTCCGGTTCCTCCAGGAAGGCGGCGGCCGTGTGGACCGCGTCCCCGTACCGGCCGAGCGCGGCCAACGTCAGCGCGAAGGCGGCGTCCTCGTCGAGGTCGGCCGGTTCGGCCGGGCCCTTGACCCGGTCGAGTGCCTCAGTCATCCACCGGTCGGATTCCTCGGGATCAGTGGGGTGCGCCAGCAGGCAGGGCAACAGGGGCAACTGCGACCGGTGGCTCATCTGCGGACTCAGGACGGCAGTGGTCAGGGCATCCGCCAACGCCGAGGTGTGTGCCGGGTCGTGGCCGCGCAGTGCGCCGAGGAGATCGGCGGCTTCGATCACGGCGGTGGGCCGGTCAGGGTTCTGCAAGGCGTCAAGAACGTATGTCTCCGCCAGAGCGGTCACGTCGGGGGCGGCGTCCTCGTCGTCGGCAACCCATGCGAGCGGTACGTACGCCGAGGGGTGGACCACGTCGGCCATGTCCCTCGCCCAGCTGCCCTCGCCCGTGCGCCAGAGCGCCTCCATCACCGGCTCGCAGGGGCCGGGCCCCGCCAGCGCCAACCAGGTGTGCGCGGCATTGCGCGCAAGGTTCGCCGCCTGCGCGGGATGCGAATCGGCCAGGGCGCTCGCCACGAGCGCCGTCGCCGCCATGCGGACGTGCTCCTCGTCCACGCACCGCAGGACCGACTCGCTGCCGAGCGGATCCCCGGCCGTGGCCAGGGCCACGGCGAGTTCTCCCAGGCGCTCGTCGCGCCCCCGGTCGGTTCGTCCCTCCCGCGCCGACCACCGCTCGGCCTCGCAGACCAACTCCGCCGCGGCGACCGGCTCCTGGACGGCCAGCCGCTCCGCCCGCGCGGCCAGGACCTCCACCATCGGCCAGACGCTCTTCGCCTCGGCCAACTCCAGCAGCACCCTCTCCCATTGGCCGTCCCGCTCCGGCACCGCCGCCAGGGATGTGAACACCTCCGTCAGAGCAAATCCGATCGGCGGAAGGGCGTCCCAGAGGCTCAGCAGCCACCGCAGCGCCGTGGCTGCCCGGCCTTCGGCCACGTGGTGTGCGGCGATGGCCAAAATCCCCTCCGCCGACTGGAACAGCAGATCCGTCTCCACCGAGACGTCCGCCAATTGGCGGCGCGTGTCGGTCAGCAGCTGTTCGGCGCCCCGCATGTCACCGGTGCGGGCCAGGGCCACAACGGCGCCGCCCACGGCCGTCAAGGAGCCAAAGGAGGCCGGCAGTCGACCGGGCGAGGCGGTGAGCAACAAGTCGACCGACTCGGCAGCGCGCGCACGCGCCCGCACGGCCAGTTCCCGAGCCCGCGCGGGACGAGCGGCACTGAGCGCCACCGCGCCGGCGGCGAGCAGCGACACGGCCGGGGACTCACCCACGAGGCCCTCGATCCGATCGCACAGCCTTGCGACCGCACCCGTGTCGCCGCCTTCCGTGTACGCCTCCGCAACGGCCGCCAGTGCGGACACCGCCGCCGCGCCCCGCAGCTGACGGGCGGCCTCCTCCGCCTCCCTCAGCAGTGCTCGGGCGCCCGCGTCGTCGCGGGACCACGCGGCGCGGGCCACCTCGGTCAGCGTCCGCACCCAGGCGACCGGGTCGTCCGCGACGGTGACACGCAGCCGCCCGTACCAGCTCTCCCCTCGGGGTCCCGCCGCCTCCGGGTCGAACTCCCCCAGCAGTTCGAGCGCCGCCCGGTCGGCTCCCACGGCCATGAGCGCCACGGCTCCGGCACGGATCACGTTCTCCGCCAGACCCTGCGGGCACCAGGGATCCTGCTCGGCGGCGTGCACCGCGAGCGGTACGGCCTCGCCGACCAGAGACACCACGCGCAGACGGTCACCCGCGCCCGCCGCGAACTGCGCGATCCGCACCAACGCCTGGGCCCGCAGCTCCGGTTCGAAGATGCTCCGCGCCATGCCGACAGCCCGTTCCCACCGCCCCAGCCGGGCCGTGGCGACCGGAAGCCCGGGGTGCAGGGACATGTTGCGCCGCGCGACCAGATCCCGGGCCGCGGAGAGGGCCGCCTGCGTGCCGAGGTCCTCCGGGGCCCGCTCGCGCACCATCTCCCGTACGAGATCGATCTCCGCGACCGCGGCGGTATCGCTTCCGGTGACCTCGCGCAGCCGCTCGTGGCGCCGGGCGTCGAGGGCCAGGGCGGTGGCGCGGGCGATGTCGCCGAGCGAGACGGTGAGGCGGCTGTACGCGTGCAGGAGGTAGCCGGGGGCCCCGGTGGGCCAGCCACGCGCCGCGTAGTCCTGCGCCCAGGCGTGCACCCGGGCGCGGAACACGTCGAGGTCCGGGCCGAGTTCGTCGACGGCCGTGGCGAACAGCGTCTCGTGCGCGAACAGCAGACCCCGCCGCCCCAGGGAGTCGTACAGAATCCCGCTGGAATCACCGGCGCCGACCCTCAGGATGCGTCCGAAGGCGCTGCCGAGACGCCGCTTGAGGTCGTACTGCGTGGTCTCCGAGAGCTCCCGCATGTCCTCGGCGGTGAGGCTGCTGCGGGCGGCCGCGAGCAGGCCGACGAGGTCGCGGCCGAGCCCGTCGCCGGTCAGCGCGCTCGTCAGGTCGTAGCGGGCCTCGTGCTCGGTGTGCCGGGCGGCGGCGACGGATCGCAGTTCGTGCACCCGGCAACTGCGCAGCGGATGACCGCCCTTGACGTCGGAGGGCAGGTCCGGTCGCGGTCTGCTGGTGACCAGGACCCGCACATTGTCGGGCAGGCGCTCGGGCAGCAGCGAGGCGATGGACGGGCCGCGGCCGTCCGCACGCAGCGCCTCGTCCTCGTCGAGGCCGTCCACGACGAGCAGCAGGACCGCATCGACCGCGGCCAGCCTTCCGGCCGCCTCGTGCAGCAGTTGACGGCGCTCCCCGTCTCGCGCGGCCCCCGAGGTCAGGCCGGCCGGCGGCCGTCCCGCGAGGAGGGAGAGCTGGTGGACGAGCGCCTCGGTGCAGGCGGTGGCGTCGGCCTGCTCGGCCCGCCGGTTGGTGACGAAGAACCACACGGGTACGACGCCACGGGGCGGGTCGAGGGCGAAGGAGGACACCAACGCGGTCTTGCCCGCCCAGGGCGGTCCCTGGATCCACAGATAACTTTCGCTGCCCGCGCAGAAGTCGACCAGCAGCGCCCGCTCCTCTTGGCGGTCCTCCAGTCCTTCCGGGGCTACGTCCGCCAGTTGGGCCCGGTAGGCGGCCTCGGTCAGAGCCGCCTCGGAGACGGGCAGCACACCGGCCAGCCCCTCGGGACGTACCGCGAAACCGAGCAGCGCCTCCAGCTCCCGCACCTCGTCGGCGCCGAGCCGCTCCGCCCACCGGTCCACCCGGCTCGCCGCCAGCCGCCCGGGTCCGTCGGCCAGATGATGCTCCGCCACGACACCGACCAGGAACCCGCCGCTGAACACGGCCGCTCCGGACATGCCCTGCCACGGCGACACGCCCGGATCCGGCGAGGCGGGCGGTGTCACCGACAGATCGAGCGTGCCCTCCCGGCGGTTGGCGAGCACCGCGCACGTCGCGTGCACGTGTTCCGAGTCGCGGTAGTGCCAACTCTCCTCGTCCGTACGCATCTTGAACTCCGGGAAGCCGACCGCACTGCACCGCAGCACCGCGTCCGCCTCACCGATCCGCCCGGCGCGGGCGTGCTCGGCCTTCTCCTGCGGTACGGCGAGCACGGCCACGTCGATTCCCGCGTGCGCCCAGGCCACGGACACGTCCGCCTGACGTTCGCCCGGCCGGTCGGCGTCGAACCGCACGCGGACCTCAGCAGCACCGGCGACCACGTGCGCGGCGGTCAGAACCGTGCCGGAGGCGACCAGATAGCCCGAGCCGCGCCGCCGTCCGCCGTCGCGCAGCCGCACGACCACCTCAGCGACGTGCTCGATCCGCAGCCCGCCCTGTCCCGCCACGCCCTCAGCGCTCCCGGTCCACCTCGTCACCGGCGATCCACGCCGTCCTGACCGTTCCGTCGGGGGCGACGAGCTTCGGCTGCAGGGTGAGCGTGATCCGCTGGGTCTGCGACTGCGCGAGCCGACCCGTGCCGTTCGCCTCGACCACCCAGAAGCGGACCTTGCCACCGGCCGACGCATCGCGGTCGACGGCCACGGTCGCCTCCAACTCGACGGGACCGAGCTCGAAGCGCAGCACCTCACCCGTTCCGTCGGCCAGCGCGGTGGTGAGCTCCTTGCGCAAGTCCCGGATCAGCTCGGACAGTTCGATCATGCGGCCCCCTCGGCGAATCACCGAGATCGTACAAGTCGCGCGCCTCTCACCGGGCCGGGCGCGTCAAGCAGCGGTCACAGGCCACTGACGCGCAGCGTGATGTTCAGCCGTCCCGTCAGGCCGAGACCGCCGGGACCCGTGCCCGGATGCACCCGCGGTACCCCGTGGTACGCCGCCCGCGACGCGCCCCCGAACACGAAGAGGTCCCCGCTGCGCAGCTCCACATCCGTGTACGGCCGTGTCCGCGACTCGGCGTTCCCGAACCGGAAGACACAGGTGTCGCCGAGGCTCAGGGACACCACCGGTGCGTCGGACTTCTCGTCGCTGTCGCGGTGCATGCCCATGCGGGCGTCGCCGTCGTAGAAGTTGATCAGGGCGATGTCGTACGCGGCTGTCCTGGCTGCCTCGGCGCCGAGGGCGTCGGCGACCGCGCTGCGGCCCAGGTCCCCCAGCCAGGCCGGGAACGGTTTCACGGGGGCGCCGTCGCCGTCGACCACGGTGCGGGCGTAGCCGTACGGATACCAGTGCCATCCCAGGCAGACCTGCCGGGCGGTCATCGTGCCGCCGCCGGGGGTGCGGACCGTGCGCAGGCCGGCCGGCGGGCGGGCCCACGCCCGGCAGGCCTCCAGGAGCCGCTGGGCGCGCTCGGCGTCGAGCCAGTCGGGCAGGTGCACGGCGCCCGGCGCGACCTCGGTCCGGTCACGCGGAAACAGTTCACCGTCCATGAATCCCATCCTCGCGCACCCGGGGTCCGGCCTCCCCGACCGGCCCCGACCCGCCCCACGCCTGTCCACGGGCCCTCCGTCGACCTTCCGCTGCCTGTCCTGAGCTGCGGCTCGGCTAGCCTGGACGCACGATGAACGACGGTATGACCACCCCCTGGGGCGCGTACGCGCTCACCCGCCATCCCGAGGACCCGCGCGACCGGCTGCGTGCCTGGGACGCGGCGGACACATATCTGCTGCGACACCTCGCGGAGAGCGGCACCTCTCTCGCCGGGACGGTCGTGGTGGTCGGCGACCGCTGGGGCGCCCTCACCACCGCGCTGTCGACGCACCGGCCGACGCAGATCACCGACTCGTTCCTCGCTCGCGAGGCGACGCGCGCGAACCTCGCCCGCAACGGCGCGGACGAGTCCGCCCTACGGCTCCTGACCACGCAGGACACTCCCCCCGACCGTATCGACGTGCTCCTGGTCCGCGTGCCCAGGAGCCTCGCCCTGCTGGAGGACCAGCTGCACCGGCTGGCTCCCGCCGTGCACGAGGGGACGGTCGTCGTCGGGACCGGGATGGTCAAGGAGATCCACACCTCGACGCTGAACCTGTTCGAACGGATCCTCGGCCCGACCCGCACCTCACTGGCCGAGAAGAAGGCCCGGCTCATCTTCTGCACCCCGGACCCGGCCCTCACCCGGGGCACCAATCCGTGGCCGTACCGCTACGACCTCCCCGAGGGCATCGGCGTCGTCTCCGGCCGCCCCGTCACCAACCAGGCGGGCGTCTTCTGCGCCGACCGCCTCGACATCGGCACCCGCTTCCTCCTCCAGCACATGCCGCGCAGCCGCGGGGCCGAGCGCGTCGTCGACCTGGGCTGTGGCAACGGCGTCGTCGGTACGGCGATTGCGCTGGCCAACCCGGAGGCCGAGCTGCTCTTCGCGGACGAGTCCTACCAGGCGGTGGCCTCGGCGGAGGCGACGTACCGGGAGAACACCGGGGGCAGCGCCGAGTTCCGTGTCGGCGACGGTCTGGCGGGCGTCCCCGCGGCGAGCGCCGACCTCGTCCTCAACAACCCGCCCTTCCACTCCCACCAGGCGACCACCGACGCCACGGCCTGGCGCATGTTCACCGACGCCCGCCGCGTACTGCGACCCGGCGGCGAGCTGTGGGTGATCGGCAACCGCCATCTCGGCTACCACCTCAAGCTGCGGCGCCTGTTCGGGAACAGTGAACTGGTCGCGAGCGACGCGAAGTTCGTGGTGCTGAGGGCCGTCAGGAAGTAGCGGGGCGTAATTCGCTTGACCGGGTCAGGGGCCAACGCTGCACTGTGGCGGAGAACCACGAGTCGTGGTGCCCGTATCCCAGGAAGGCAGCGGCAGCGATGGAGATCCGTCCCACGACCGATCAGGACCTCGACGTCTTCGTCGACACCATGCACGCCGCGTTCGGGCGTTTCCCCGAAACCCCGGCCGAGGACGGTGGGGCCTGGTGGTCGGCGCTCCAAATGGACCGCTGCCTGCTCGCACTGACGGGGGACGGGCGGCCCGTCGGCACCGCCGGTGCGCACTCCTTCGAGCTCACCCTGCCCGGTGAGATCCTCGTTCCGGCCCCCGGGGTGACCGCCGTCGGCGTCCTGCCCTCGCACCGACGGCAGGGCGTGCTGAGCGCGATGATGCGGCATCAGCTCGCCGAGCTGCGGGCCCGAGGGGAGTTCCTCTCCGTGCTGCTGGCCTCCGAGGCCCTGATCTACCGCAGGTTCGGCTACGGACCGGCGACCTACACGGGGGAGCTGACGGTGCCGCGCCACCGGGCCGACTTCGCCCTCCCCCGGGCGCGCGGTACAGCCGACGCCCCGGACACCGGCTCGGTCGAAGTGCTACGGCGTGCCGAGTGCGGCGAGATCCTGGAGGAGGTCTACGACCGCTACCGGCGCGCACAACCCGGCGCTCTCTCCCGGCCGCACCGCTGGTGGGCCCTGGGCGCGGGCCAGCCCCCGGTCTCCCGGGCGCCGCGCTACGTCGCCGTCCACCGGGACGCCGACGGCGTCCCTGACGGGTACGCCAGCTACTCGCTCGGCGATCACGGCACCTTGACGGTCGACGAGACCATCACCGCCGACGACGCCGTCTTCACGGCCCTGGCCCGGTTCGTGCTCGGACATGACCTGGTCGGTCAGGTCGTGTTCAAGCACGTCCCGCCCGACCACCCGCTGCGCTGGCGGCTCGCGGACTTCCGCGCCGCTGAGGTGAGCAACGACATGGACTGGCTCTGGGTGCGGCTGCTGGACGTCCCGCGTGCGCTGACCGCGCGCGGCTGGTTCACCGACGGCGAGCTCGTCCTCGACGTCGACGACCCGTTCCTCGGCGAGCGCGGCCGCTACCTGCTGACGGTCCGGGACAGCAAGGCCGACTGCGTGCCCACGGACCGGGAGCCCGACCTTTCCCTGGACGTGAGCGACCTGGGCTCGATCTACCTCGGCGGCACGGCGCCGAGCACGCTCGTACGTGCCGGACACATCCGGGCCCACCGCCCGGGCGCGGCCGCCCTCGCTGACGCCCTCTTCCGCGCCGAGCGCTCCCCGCACTGCCTGCACTGGTTCTGACCCGACCGCGGCCCTCTCGGTCGTCACCTGTGGTCACCTCGCATGACGGATCACGCCGGGCTCCGGGCCTCCCGGGCCGCGGAGGTGAGGGACATGTCCGCGTAGCGCTCGCCGGCCACCTGGGCGGCGAGCGGTTCCAGCAGCGCCAGCTCTTCGGAGGTCAGCAGGATCCGGGTGGCCGCGGCGTTTTCGAGGAGGCGGCCCCGCTTGCGGGTGCCGGGGATGGGGACGACGGTCAGGCCGTGTGTCAGGGCTCGCTGGTGCACCCAGGCCAGGGCGATCTGGGCCGTGGTGGCGCCATGGTCTGCCGCGATCTTGTGCAGCGGTGCCAGGAGAGCCGTGTTCGCCCTGGCGTTGTCGCCGGTGAAACGCGGCAGCATCTGCCGGAAGTCGCTGCTGGAGAGGTCGGTACTCGCGTCGGCGAAGGTGCCGGTCAGAAAGCCCCGGCCGAGCGGCGAGTACGGCACGAAGGCGACCCCGAGCGCGGCGGCGGCGCCCACCGCGCTGTTCTCCACGTCCCTGCTGAAGACCGACCACTCCGTCTGCAGGGCGGCGATCGGGTGCACGGCGTGCGCCTCGCGCAGCTCATCGCCGGTGACCTCGCTCAGACCGAGGTGCTTGACCTTGCCTTCCCGCACCAGTTCGGCCATGGCTCCGACGGACTCGGCGAGCGGTACGGCCGGATCGCGGCGGTGCATGTAATAGAGGTCGATGACCTCCACGTCGAGGCGCCGCAGACTCGCCTCGACGGCCTTCTTGATGTAGGCGGGATCGTTGCGGATGGCCCGATAGCCCGGGTCGTCGGCGCGGTACTCGATACCGAACTTGGTGGCCAGCGTGATCTCGTCGCGGTGCGCGGCGACGAACGGCGCGAGGAACTCCTCGTTGGCCCCGACGCCGTACATGTCGGCGGTGTCGATGAGGGTGACGCCCGCCTCGACGGTGGCCTCCAGGGTCTCGCGGGCCGCCGCGTCGTCGGTCTGTCCGTAGGCGGCGCTGATGCCCATGGCGCCGAAGCCCTGGACGCCGACGAGGGGGCCGCCGGTGCCCAGTTCGACCTTGCGGATCTGTTCGAAGGTGGTGCTCATGATGGCGTTCAGGCCCTTTCCGGCGCCGGGTGGGCGTCCGCATAAAAGTCGATCTTGGCGTCGAGCACGGTGAGGGTGTCCTGCAACTCCGCGATGCGTGCCGCTACTTCGCGCCGGGTCTGTTCCAGAATCCTGCGCCGCTCGTCGAACGTGGACTCCCCGCGGCGGACGAGCTCCGCGAAGTGCACCATGTCGGCGACCGGCATCCCGGTCATCCGCAGCCTGCGCACGAAGGAGAGCCAGTCCAAGTCGGTGTTGCCGTAGATGCGTTGGCCGGTGTGCGACCGCGCCACGTTCGGCATCAGGCCTATCTCCTCGTACCAGCGCAGGGTGGGCGCGCTGAGCCCGGTGAACGACACGACCTCGCGGATCGTGTAGCGGTCCTGGCCTTCGGGTCGCGGATGGTCCGACCCCGCGACGACACAGACGTCCACGGGCTGCGGCTCAACGGTCGGGGGCTTCACGGAGGTGCTGTCGATCACCGTCATGCCGACCACGTTAGGAGGTTCAAGTGCACTTGAAGCAAGGGCCTTCGAACGCGGGAGACCGCTCAGCGCTGACGACGGTCATCGCGGACCTCCGCTGTACCGTCTCCGGGGACGATCACAGGGAGGAGCGGGATGAGGAACGGTCTTCGGTTCGGCTGGGAACTGGGCGGCAGCGGCTGGGCCCGGTGCCGCATAGCGGACGGGACCTCGGAACACGAGGACATCGTCAGCTACTGCACGGATGCCCTTGCCGACCTCCTGCACGGCGTAGCGGGTCTCTACGGCCCCGCCGGCGTCCAGCGCTTCTCCTTCGACCTTGAACCGGCCGAGGCGAGGTGGGTCCTGCGGGGTGACGGATCGGAGGTCGGTATCACGATCTATCGGTTTGCCGACATGTCCGCGAGCTTCGATGCGCCCGACCAAGAAGGCAGCCCGGTCTGGAGTTCCACGCAGCCGCGCGTTCTGCTGAGTCATGTCGTCCTGGAGGCCGCCCAGTCGGTACTGCGGCTTCACGGCGAGGACGGCTATCTGGCGGAGTGGGTCCAACACCCCTTTCCCGTCGCGGCAGTACAAGACCTCCGCCGCCTCCACCTCCGGCACGACGGTTGCGAGCGTGAGCACGACATGGCGCTTCCCTAGGCGGACGGCCCTGAGCCGCTGCGTGCGGAGCGGCGCGATCCGGCACCCCCGCGGACGCCACCGGCGGGGGGGGGGGGAACCCCCCCCCCCCCCCGCCGGCCGAAACGTCAGCCGCCAGGCCGGATCCGCCCGCGCCAGGCTCCCGTTTCGCCGCCTCGGGACTCGATGTAGTCCTTGAAGCGCCGCATGTCGCCCTTGATGCGGCGGTCGATGGTGTTGGTCCAGTCGGCCACCTTCTCGGCGGCGCCGGTCGGCTCGATGTCCATCACCATTTCCACGCGCGTGTGGGTGTCGTCCACGCGCTGGAACCTGACCGTGCCCTTCTGCTGGGTGTCGCCACTGATCGTTCGCCAGGTGATCCGCTCGTCGGGAAGCTGGTCGACGATCTCGGTGTCGAACTCGCGCCGCACTCCGCCGACCTTGGTGGTCCAGTGGTTGTGGCGGTCGTCGAGCTGCCTGATCTCCTCGACGCCTTCCATGAACTTCGGGAACTCCTCGAACTGTGTCCACTGGTTGTACGCGGCATGCACCGGCGCATCGACCTCGATGGTCTCTTTCACTGTGCTCATCGGAGAACTCCTTGGTTCGGCACGGGTACCGGTGCGGGTACCCGTCTGCGCTCGGCTATGCACGGTGCCGACGGCCCGATCGATCATGACGGGGCGGGCTCGCGGTCACACGGGGGCCGGGGTGCTCCGTAGTGCCCGGGGTGAGCCGCCCAGCTCTCGTCGGCACGCCTTGTTGAAGGCCTGGAGGTCGGGGATCCCGACGGAAGCGGCCACCGCGGGGATGGAGAGGGTCGAGGCGCGCAGCAGGTGGTGGGCGCGCTCCAGCCGGCGACGACGGATGTAGGCGACGACGGTGGTGCCGGTCTCGGTGCGGAAGAGGCGGGTGAGGTGGTTGTGGGAGACCCCGGCGGCGCGGGCGATCTCCGGGACGGTGAGCGCGGTGGCGAGGCGGCCCTCGATGTGGGCGATCGCCGTGCTGACGGCGGGGTGCGGGCCGCTCGGCGTGGTGGCCGCCGGGCGCAGGTGGGCGACGCGCCACAGGGCGGTCCAGATCTCGGCGCGGGTGTGTTCGGGGGCTCCTGGGGCCGCCGCGACGGCTCGGAGCAGCAGGCCGGAGAGGGAGGAGAGCTCGGGGCCGGTGTCCTGGACCACCGGCACGGTGCGCGGTGGGCCGACGGGGGCGATGCGCAGGTGGGCGTAGAGGTGTTCCGAGCGGCCCTGGTAGCGGTAGCGGACCGTGGCGCCGGGCGGCACGAGGCTCACCCGGCCCGGGCGGATGAGGTGCGCCGTGCCGTCGACGGTCAGGTCGGCGTCGTACTGGTAGAGGTGCAGCTGCCACAGCTCCGGGAGGCGGAAGACGTCCGTGCCGCTCGCGACGCCGTGCACACCTACGCCGAGATTCTCGACGACGGGCGGTTCGCCGAGGTGGATCTCCGTCTCCAGCATGGTGAGAAATTACCAGTAGTGAGGAGCCGGGCCAACGCGCCGACGACAGCGCCGGTCCTACGTTTGAGCCATGACCCAGACCAACGCCATGACCCACACCGGACTCCTGAGTTCGGTCCAGATGGCGCACTTCGTGTCCCACGGATCGCTGCGGCTGGACGCGGTGGTCCCGGCGGAGCTGAACGCCGAGGCCATCGAGGTGCTGCGCGAGGGCGTGCCGGGCGTCCCTTACGGCAGCGGCGTTCCGGACGCCTACCCGGAGGGATCGTTCGTCCGCCGTCTGCTGGACATCCCTGACGTGGCAGGCGCGTTGCACAGTCTCGTCGGCCCCGGCCCCACCGTCGACCACCATGCCGTGCACGTCCGCGATCCCCGCGAGGGGCACGCGCAGCCGCTGCACGGGGACGCGATCATCGATGTCCGCACCGATGCCTTCGACGTCCAGCTGATGTATTACCCGCAGGACGTCACCCTCGACATGGGCGGCACACTGAGTGTGCCGGGCAGCCATCTACGGCGTACGAACGAGTCGGACACCGGTCGCTACCAGAACCTGCGCGGGCAGAACCGGCTCGTGTGCCCCGCCGGTACCGTGGTGTTTCTGCACCATGGACTGTGGCACGGCGGGCGGCGCAACGACAGCGACGCGGTTCGCTACATGTTCAAGATCCGCTTCAACCCGACCGTGCGCCAGCAACGCCTGTGGGACACCTCGGACCTAGGTGATCCGCGCGTCACCGAGGAGCTCTCGACGATGTTCCCGTGGTACGAGCACGCCACCGGCCGCCTGGAGGCCTACAACCGCGTGCTGTGGTGGCGGTCCCTCACCGGGGACGACTCGTTCGACATGGAGTACTGGGTGACCCGGGTCTCCAACCGCCCGCAAGGAGAGGTCGCATGAGCATCCGTCAGCAGGTTCTCGTTCTCTACCTGGCCACCTCCGCGCTGGACTCGGAGGTGGTCGGCTGGTCCGTCTACGACGGCACCGGCCGCACCTCGCCCACCACCGGCGACAGTGACGAACCCCCGTACAAGTCCGGCGTGCACGCCCTGGAGGACGGCTGGAGGCTGTTCCAGGCGGCGCAGTTGATCCCCCCGAATCCGGGTCACGAGTACGACGTGTCGTTCCTCAAGCACGAGTTCTTCTTCGAGAAGCTGGAGGAACAGCAGTAGTCAGCCTCTCAGCACGCCGATGAGGTGCCCGACCGCCTGTGCCATCGCCTCCCGTCCCACACTGAGGTAGGTGCGCGAGTCGACCGCCTCGGGGTGGGCGGCGAGGTACTCCCGGATCGCGCCGGTCATCGCGATGTTCAGTGCCGTGCCGATGTTGACCTTGGCGATGCCGCCCGCGGTGGCGGCCGCCAGTTCGGTGTCGGGCACTCCGGAGGAGCCGTGCAGGACGAGGGGCACGTCCAGGGCGGCGGACAGGCGCTTGAGCAGGTTGTGGTCGAGGGTGGCGGTGCGCGTGGTCATGGCGTGCGAGCTGCCGATGGCGACGGCGAGGGCGTCCACTCCGGAGTCGGCCACGAAGGAGCGGGCCTCGGCGGGGTGGGTACGGGCGCCCGGGGCGTGCGCGTCGAGCGGTGGCGCGCCGTTCTTGCCGCCGACCTGCCCCAACTCGGCCTCGATCCACAGCCCTTGGGCGTGCGCCCAGTCGGCGGCGGCCCGGGTGGCGGCGAGGTTCTCCTCGTACGGCAGGCACGAGGCGTCGTACATCACGGAGCTGAATCCGGCGTCGGGCGCCTGCCGCAGCAGGTCGTCGCTCTGCACGTGGTCGAGGTGCAGAGCGACGGGGACGGAAGCTCGTTCGGCGGCCGCGGCCGCGGCACGGGCCAGTGGGAGCAGGCGTCCGTAGCGGAACTTGACCGCGTTCTCGCTGACCTGGAGGACGACGGGGGCGTTCACCGACTCGGCGCCCGCGATGACGGCCTCCACGTGCTCCAGCGTGATGATGTTGAACGCGGCCACCGCGGACCGCGCCCGGGCGGCCCCGGTGACCAGCTCACTCGTTGCTGCGAGGGACACGGCAGCATCTCCTTTTCAGTGGACCCGGTTGGGCTGCGGATGGCTGTACAGCCGGCTGCAGAGAGCCCTGCAGCTCGCTTCGGACGGCTCTGCGGCGCCGGTTTCAGTGAGCGGCGGAGTCGAGGATCACGGAGCGTGTGAGGTGCCGGGGCCGGTCCGGGTCCAGTCCCCGTGCTGCGGCGAGGGCCACGGCCAGCCGCTGGGCGCGGACGAGTTCGGCGAGCGGGTCGAGGCCGCCGGCCACCCACAACCCGCCGGTGGCACCGACCTGTTCGGCCAGTCCGTCGGGCGCCTCGCCGAACATCCAGGTGGCGGTGTCACGGGTGGTGATGCTGATGGGCCCGTGCCGGTACTCCATCGCCGGGTAGGCCTCGGTCCACGCCAGTGAGGCCTCGCGCATCTTGAGGCCGGCCTCGTTGGCCAGACCGACCGTCCAGCCGCGGCCGAGGAAGGTGAACTGCGTGCAGTCCAGCAGCCCTTCGGGCAGCGGGGCCGCGAGCGCGGTGCGCGCGTCGGCGACGACGGCGTCGGAGTGCAGCCCGAGGTGGGCGCGGAGCAGCGTCAGGGCGGTGGTCGCGAACCGGGTCTGCACGACGGACTGTTCGTCCGCGAAGTCGAGCACGACCAGGTGGTCGGCGGACCGCATCACGGGTGTGCGCGGGTCCGCGGTGATCGCCGTCGTGGGTGTACGCCCCTTCAGGCGCCCGAGGAGTTCGAGAACCTCGGTGGTGGTGCCGGACCGGGTGAGGGCGACCACCCGGTCGTAGGTACGGCCTTCGGGGAACTCCGACGCGGCGAAGGCGTCCGTCTCGCCCTGCCCGGACTGTTCGCGCAGTACGGCGACGGCCTGCGCCATGAAGAACGACGTGCCGCACCCCACGATCGCGACCCGTTCCCCCGCCTCGGGCAGCGCGGCCCCCTGCGCCCCTGCCTCCTCTGCGGCGCGGATCCAGCACTCGGGCTGACTGTTCAGCTCGTTCTCGACATGGGTCATGCCGTACCCCTCCCAGCGATGCTTGTTCTTGCAAGATATAGCGGTCTTTCAATCACAATCAAGCATTCGGAGGGAAGTGGAGGGTGCGCTAGGGTCGCGGAAGATCGAGGAACGGAGAGTGCGGATGTCGCGCGACGCCCGCTGGAAGACCCTGCTGGAACTGCTCGTGGAGCGGGGCCGGTTGGACGTCGAGGAGGCCGCGGCCGAGCTGGCCGTGTCCGCCGCGACGATCCGGCGCGACTTCGACCAGCTCGCCGAGCAGCAGATGCTCGTGCGCACCCGGGGCGGCGCGGTCGTGCACGGCGTCTCCTACGAGCTGCCGCTGCGCTACAAGACCGCCCGCCACGCCTCCGAGAAACAACGCATCGCCAAGGCGGTGGCCGATCTCATCGCCCCCGGCGAGGCAGTGGGCCTCACCGGCGGAACGACCACCACCGAGGTGGCCCGGGCGCTGGCCGTGCGCAGTGATCTCGCGTCCGGCTCCCCCGCGCTCACCGTGGTCACCAACGCGCTCAACATCGCCAACGAGCTGGCCGTACGCCCTCAGTTCAAGATCGTGGTGACGGGCGGGGTCGCACGTCCGCAGTCGTACGAGCTGATCGGCCCCCTCGCGGACGGCGTCCTCGGCCAGATCACCCTCGACGTGGCCGTGCTCGGTGTCGTCGCCTTCGACGTCGAGCACGGCGCCGCCGCCCACGACGAGGCGGAGGCCGCGATCAACCGGCTGCTGTGCGAGCGCGCCGAGCGTGTGGTTGTCGCCGCCGACTCCAGCAAGCTGGGCCGGCGTGCCTTCGCCCGGATCTGCGCCGCCGAGTCGGTGAACACGCTGGTGACCGACGCGGCTGTGGACGAGGACACGGTCCACCGCTTCGAGGAGGCCGGGATCCGGGTCGTCGTGGTCTGACGCGCCCCGCCGTCCCCGTCTTTGTCCCCGGCGTCGTCTCCGCCCTGAGAGGTACGGGACGGGCACCGTGTACTGCGATCTCAGTACGCCGGATTGTCGGCAGGCGCACGACGACGGGGCGGGGGTCCTGACGGGAGCCTTGAGAGGTTCCCGAATCAGATGTGGAGACCTCCGCCCCATGGCTACTTTCCTCTATCGGCTGGGCCGTCTGGCCTTCCGGCGGCGCTGGTATGTCGCCCTGCTCTGGGTGGCGGTGCTCGGCGCCGTCGGCGCGGGAGCGGCCCCCGCGCCCGCCGCCCCCGACGAGGCGTCCTCCATGTCCGGCATCGAATCCCAGAAGGCGTTCGACCTGCTGGAGCAGCGGTTCCCGGGCTCGGCGGCCAACGGCGCCGGTGCCCGAGTCGTGTTCGTCGCCCCCGACGGGCAGAAGGTCACCGCGACCGACAACCGGGCGGTGATCGAGAAGTTCGTGACCGAGGCCTCCGACGGCTCACAGGTCTCCGGTGCGGTGAACCCCTTCCAGGCGAAGGCGGTGAGCAAGGACGCCTCGACCGCGTACTCGACCGTCAGCTTCAAGACCAAGGCCGACGACCTCACCGACACCAGCAAGCAGCACCTGGAGAGCGCCATCGACCAGGCCCGGGACGCGGGCCTGACCGTCGAGGTGGGCGGCGACGCGCTGGCCACCAAGCCCGCGGCGGGCGGCAGCGCCGAGGCCATCGGCATCGCCATCGCCGCCCTCGTCCTGCTGATCACCTTCGGGTCGATGGCCGCGGCCGGGCTCCCGCTGCTGACCGCTGTCCTCGGCGTCGGCATCAGCATGGCGTCGATCATGGCCCTGGCCAGTGTCTTCGGCCTGTCCGCGACCACCGGCACACTGGCCAGCATGCTGGGCCTGGCCTGCGGCATCGACTACGCCCTGTTCATCGTCTCCCGCTACCGCGAGGAACGCGCCAAGGGACGCACGCCCGAGGAGTCCGCGGGTCTGGCCGCCGGCACCGCCGGATCCGCCGTCGTCTTCGCCGGACTCACCGTGGTCATCGCGCTCGCCGGACTCTCCGTGGTCGGCATCCCGATGCTCACCAAGATGGGCCTGGCCGCCTCGGGCGCCGTGGTCATCGGCGTCCTCATCTCGCTCACCCTCGTCCCGGCCCTGCTCGGCTTCTGGCCGAACGCCGTGCTCTCGCGCCGCTCCCGCAAGCGCGGCCGTACCGAGGCGGGCGGGGAGAACAACGGCGGCAGCCGCTGGGCCCGGTTCGTGCTGCGCCGTCCCGTCCCCGTGCTCCTGCTCAGCGTCGTGGGTCTCGGCGCGGTCGCGCTGCCGGTGATGGACCTGCAGCTCGGCATGCCCGGCGACGAGGCCAAGTCCACCTCGACCACCGAGCGCCGCGCCTACGACGACCTCGCGGACGGCTTCGGACCCGGATTCAACGGCCCGCTGACCATCGTCGTGGACGCCAAGGGAGCCCCCGACGCCAAGGCAGCCGTGCGGACGATCACCGAGAAGGTCGGCGCCACCGAGGGCGTGGTCTCCGTCTCCCCGGCCCGGTTCAACCCCGCGGGCGACACCGCGGTCTTCTCCGCCACCCCCTCCACCGGGCCCGCCGACGAGAAGACGAAGGACCTCGTCCACACCATCCGTGACGAACGCCCGGCGATCGACTCCACGACCGGGGCGACGTTCAAGGTCACCGGTACCACCGCGGTGAACATCGACGTCGCCCAGAAGGTCCAGGACGCGCTGATCCCGTACCTGATCGTGGTGGTGGGCCTGGCCATCGTCCTGCTGATGGTGGTCTTCCGGTCCGTCCTCGTCCCGATCAAGGCGGCCGCCGGCTTCCTCCTGTCGGTGCTCGCCGCTCTCGGCTCCGTCGTCGCGGTCTTCCAGTGGGGCTGGGGCGCCGGCCTCCTCGGCGTCGAGGAGACCGGTCCGATCATGAGCATGATGCCGATCTTCCTGGTGGGCATCGTCTTCGGTCTCGCCATGGACTACGAGGTCTTCCTCGTCGCCCGTATGCGGGAGGCCTACGTCCACGGGGACCGGCCCGCGCAGGCGATCACCACCGGGTTCCGGCACAGCGCCCGGGTCGTGGTCGCGGCCGCGCTGATCATGATGGCGGTGTTCTCCGGGTTCATCGGAGCCGGCGAATCCATGATCAAGATGATCGGCTTCGGGCTCGCCATCGCCGTCCTGTTCGACGCGTTCGTCGTCCGTATGGCCTTCGTGCCCGCCGTCCTCGCCCTCCTCGGCGACCGCGCCTGGTGGCTGCCCCGCCTGCTCGACAAGGCGCTGCCCAACATCGATGTGGAGGGCGAGGCACTCACCCGCCACTCCGATCCCGCCCCGGCCCCGGCCGGCGACACCGACCGGGAGACGGCGCGCGTCTGACCCCCGGGACACGCGCCGGAGGGCCGCCTGTGCGACGACACGGGCGGCCCTCCTCGGCCGTGCTCCGGCACGGGGCGGGCCAGGACCTCGTCGGCGGTACGGCGACACCTGCCGCCCTCGTCCCCCGTGCGGGCCCGGCGTCGTCCACCATGGACGCAGTCCTTCGACCGGAGAAAGCAATGACCATCAGCCTGGAGCGGTACTCGGGCCGTCATCCGCGCCTCGCCGACTCGGCGGCCGCGCTGGCGCTGCTCGGATTCGCTCTTCTCGGTGCCGCGCTCAGCGCGCCGGGGGCGCAGCAGCCGCACCGGATCATGCCCTCCGCGCTGCTGTCGGGCCTCGCCTGTCTGACTCTCATGTGGCACCGCCGGCACCCGCGCACCGTCGTCGTGGTCACCCTCGGCTGCGCCATGGCCGCCAGCGTCCTGGGTTATCTTCTCAACCCGCTGCTGCTCGCCCCGGTCATGGCGGCGATGTACTGGCTGGCCCTGCACACGGACCGCAGGACCACCCGTCTCTTCCTCGGCGGGGCCGTCGTCACGATGACGGTGACCACCGTGCTCGCCGACCCGGGCGAGCACCCACTGATCCTGAGGACCATCGGCCCCGCCTTCTGGATACTGCTGCCGGTGGCCTCCGGCAGCGCGGCCCGGCTCCGGCACGCCTACTGGGAGGCCGTACAGGCCCGCGCCACCTACGCCGAGCGCTCCCGCGAGGAGGAGGCCCGGCTGCGCGTCGCCGAGGAGCGCATGCGCATCGCCCGTGAACTGCACGACGTCGTCGCCCACCACATGGCCCTCGCCAACGCCCAGGCCGGCACCGCCAAGCACCTCGCACGCAGCCACCCCGAGCAGGCCGAGAAGATCCTCGGCACACTCGCCGACACCACCTCGTCCGCTCTGCGCGAGCTCAAGGCCACCGTCGGCCTGCTGCGCCAGGCGAACGACACCGACGCCCCGCTGGAGCCGGCCCCCGGGCTCGTCCGGCTCCCCGAACTGACCGCCGCCTGCCGCAGCGCGGGCGTCAAGGTCACCGTCAGCACCGAGGGCACGGTCCGGCCGCTGTCACCGGGCGTGGACCTGACCGCGTTCCGCATCGTGCAGGAGGCGCTCACCAACGTCACCAAGCACGCCGCGGCGGCCACGGTGCAGGTCGGGCTCGCCTACACGCACGACCGGCTGACCATCACGGTCACCGACGACGGAGCCGGGACGGCCCCCGCCGCCCCTGCCCCGGGGCACGGCTTCGGTCTCATCGGCATGCGCGAACGCGCCCAGTCCGTCGGCGGTGACCTGCGAGCGGGCCGTCGCCCCGACGGCGGTTTCGAAGTCATGACAGCGCTGCCGCTGCACACCCCCACCGCCCGATCGGAAGAAGACCCCCGCACATGACCATCCGTGTCCTGCTCGCCGACGACCAGGCCCTGCTGCGGGCGACGTTCCGGATCCTCATCGACTCCTGCGACGACCTGGAGGTGGTGGCGGAGGCCGCCGACGGCGAGGAGGCGGTCGAGCTCACCCGGGTCCACCACCCCGACGTCGTCCTCATGGACATCCGTATGCCCGGCACCGACGGCCTGGCGGCCACCACCACCCTCTGCGCGGACCCGGCGCTGGCCGCCACCCGCGTGCTGATCCTCACCACGTTCGAGACCGACGAGTACGTCGCCCGGGCCCTGCGCGCCGGAGCCAGCGGATTCCTCGGCAAGGACGTGGGCGCCGACGAACTCCTCGACGGCATCCGCACGGTGGCCTCCGGCGACTCCCTCCTGTCCGCCACGGCCACCCGCACCCTGATCACCCGCTTCCTCGCCGCCCCCGAGCCCGGCGCCCACCTCGCCCCGCCCGAGCGCCTCGCCGCCCTCACCGCCCGCGAACGCGAGGTGCTGGCCCTGGTCGCCGAGGGCAAGTCCAACACCGAGGTCGCCGAGGTCCTCTTCGTGAGCCCCCTGACCGTCCGCACCCACGTGCAGCGCGCCATGACCAAGCTCCACGCCCGCGACCGCGCCCAACTGGTCGTCATCGCCTACCAGTCGGGCTTCGTGCGCGCCACACCACCACCGAACTGAGCCCGGCGGCTCCGTCACACCGGGGCGTCGGCGGCCGGATGGGGGGCTTCGGCGGCCAGCACCACGACCGGTGGGGGTCCCACTGTCTAGAGTGGGTCCACAAAGCCCTGGTGAGAGGGAAAGCGATGCCCGATGCTCCCGATCAGGCGAACCATCCGGGAACCAGCCGCAGCACCTCGGCGACCATCCAGCCGAACATCCTGCGCTACCTCGCCGTGGTCGCCGAGGAATACCGCGTCGACCTGAGGCCGCTGCTGACAGGCGTGGGGCTGGACGAGGACGTGATGCGTTCGGCGGAACTGCGGGTGTCGTACCGGCAGGGCAGTGCCGTGATCCGCCGGGCCGTGGAACTGACCGGCACGGAGCACCTGGGCCTGCGCGTGGGTGCCGCACAGCACCTGACCTCATGGGGGCTTCTCGGGCTCGCCCTGATGGCCGGCGACACCCTGCGGGACGCCGTGGAGACGGGGGTGCGGTTTCAGAACCTGTCGGGGGCGATGGTGGTCTGGTCGGCCGAGGCCGAGGACACCGGTTACGTCGTACGCGCCGATCTGCCGGACCCCGCCCTCGATCCGGCCGTCGCGGACTTCCTTGTCCAGGAGGCGTTCTCCAGTGTCGTCACGCTGACCCGGCTGGCCGTGGGCGCCGAATTCGCGCCCCGGTCGGTGGATTTCGCCTTCGCCGCCCCGCGGGACGCGCGCCTGTTCCAGGAGTTGTTCCGCTGTCCGGTGCGTTTCGCGGCCGACCGCAACCGTCTGGTGATTCCCCGTGGATGGGCCGGGCGGGCCATGCCGGGCCGGGACCCGGTGACGTACGCCGCCGTCCTGGAGCTGCTGGAGGCCGAGATGGCTTCCCGCCGCGACCAGCAGGAACTGCTGGAGGTGCTGGAGGTCTCGATCGCGCAGAGCCTCCCTGCCGTCCCCTCCTTCGTCGAGCAGGCCCGCCGGCACGCTTCGAGCGAGCGCACGTTGCGCCGCCGGCTGGCCGAGTGCGGCACGACGTACGAGGCCGTGGTCGACGGGGTGCGGCGCGAGCGGGTGGAGCACCTGCTGCGCCGCCCCGCGCTGACCTTGCGGGAGGTGGCCCGCCAGGTGGGTTTCTCCGACGTACGCGCCCTGCGGCGGGCCGTGCACCGCTGGCACGGTGTGGCCCCGCTGCAGCTGCGCGGCGACTTGCGGGAGCGGGAGCCCTGACCGTATGCCGCCGTGGGGGTTCAACGGGTGCGGATCCAGATCGTTTTCTCCCGGGTCCACTGGTCGAAGGCGGTGGTGGATTTCTCCGCGCCGCCGAACCCCGACTGCTTCCAGCCACCGAAGGGGGTGGTGATGTCGCCCTCGCTGTACGCGTTCACGGAGACCACACCGGCCTGAATGCCGTGCGCCAGGCGGAACGCGGCGTCGAGATCGCGGGTCCACACGGAGGCGGCGAGTCCGTACTCGGTCGCGTTCGCCGTGCGGACGGCTTCGGCCTCGGAGGTGAAGGTCTGGATGGTGACGACCGGACCGAACAGCTCCCGGGTCAGGACATCGCTGCCCTCGGGTGCGCCGGTGATCACCGTGGGCGGGTAGTAGGCGCCCCGCGCCGGCAGGCCGTGGGGCAGCCCGGCGGTGTGGATCTGCGCCCCGGCGGCCCGGGCGCGGTCCACTGCGTCGGCGACCCGCTTGAAGGCGGCATGGCTGATCAACGGGCCTATCCGGGTGGCGGGTTGGGCCGGATCTCCGATGACCAGGTCCTTCGCGGCGGCGGTGAAGCGGGCGGTGACCTCGTCGGCGATGTCGCGGTGGACCAGCACCCGTGAGCCGGCCGTGCAGTTCTGACCTGTCGTCAGAAAGGCGGCCTCGATCATGTGGTCGATGAGCTCGTCGCCGAAGCCGAGCGCGTCGGGCATCAGCACCTGCGGGCTCTTGCCGCCCATCTCCAGCGAGACCCGCTTGAAGTTGGTCTCCGCCGCGTCGGCCAGGATGCGCCGCCCGACGGCGGTGGAGCCGGTGAAGGACAACGCCCCCACCAACGGGTCGCGGGCGAGCGCGGTGCCGGCGACGGCGCCGTGACCGGGCAGTACCGTGAGCACACCCTCCGGCAGGCCCGCCTCCGCCGCCAGCGCGGCCAGGTGCAGGGTTGAGCGGGGTGTCGCCTCGGCGGGCTTGAGCAGCAGGCTGTTGCCCGCGGCGAGAGCCGGTCCGACCTTCCAACTCGTCATGGCCAGGGGGTAGTTCCACGGCAGGATGGCCGCGGCCACCCCGACGGGCTCCCGGCTCACCAGCCCCATCTGGTCGTGCCCGGCGGGGGCGATCCGGCCGAAGACCTTGTCGACGGCCTCCGCGAACCAGCGGATCGACTCGATCGCGCCGGGTACGTCGCCGGTCCGGCACTCGGTGATCGGTTTGCCCGCGTCCTCGCTGTCCAGGTGGGCGAGGACCTCGGCGTCGCGCTCCATCAGGTCGGCGAGACGCAACAGCACCGCGGCGCGCTCGCGCGGTGTCCGCCGCGACCACACGCCGCTTTCGAAGACCCGCTGGGCGTGCTCGGCGGCCCGCTTGACCTCGTACGCGGTCGAGGCGGGCAGGGTGGCGATCAGTTCACCGGTGGCGGGGTTGACGACGCGCAGCGCATCAACTGCCGTACGGGGCTTGGTCATGCTTCCTCCACCAGTTCCCAACGGCCGTCGGTGCGACGTGCCAGTCCTCTGCGGCGCAGGTCCTCCAGATAGCGCGCCAGGCCTCGCTCGCCGCGCCTGCGGAACAGCGGGAAGAGCCGGGGCAGCACATTCGGCGCCAGCATCGCGAGCCGCACCAGGCGGGACTCGCTCGGCCGCGGATAGACCTCGAGCCTGGGTCTGTCCAGCAGGCCGACCACGGCCGTGACGACGTCGGAGGGCTGCTGGGGCGGGTCCTGGAACTGCATCGAATTGCCGCCGTCCACCGCTTCCTGGCGCAGCATCCGGGTGTCGGTCGCCGACGGCAGGACCGAGCCGGCCCGGATGCCCTTGTCCCGCAGGTCGAGCGCGATGGAGAGCATCGCGCCGCGGAGCCCGAACTTCGAGGCGGTGTAGATCGGGGTCTCGCCGAGCGGGAAGATCCCGCCGAGGGACACCGTGGTGACGACCCGGGCATCGTCGGAGGCCCGCAGCAGCGGGATCGCGATTCTGGTGGCGACGAGCGGGGAGAGCAGGTTGAGGTCGAGCTCTCGCTCGATGCTCTCGACGCTGCGCACGTCGAAGCGTTCGGCACTGGTCATGCCGACGTTGTTCACGAGGACGTCCAGGCGGCCGTGGTCCGTGGCGATCCGGTCGAACAGTTCTTCCACCGCGTCGCGGTCGAGGAGGTCGCAACCGATCCCGAGGTGCCCGGCGCCGGGGAGTTCGGCCGCGACCTTCCTGGCCCTGGCCTCGTCGATGTCGACGACGACGCATTGGGCGCCGCCGGAGGCGAAGCGTCGGCACAGGGCGCTGCCGATGCCGCCCGCGCCGCCCGTCACCGCGATCACCTTGCCGCGGAAGTCGAAGCTCACGAGACCACCGCCTCGGACGAGTGCTGCGCGGACGCCTCGTCGTTGCGCGCCGGCCCCGCGGGCGGCGGGTGGCCCTCGGTGCGCCAGCCCATCCGGGAGGCGACCTTGGCGAGATACTTCACAATGGCGCCGCTGTCGACGTAGCCGGTGTGGCGGGGCGAGGCGACGAACTTCAGGCCGCCGGTCAGGTCCGGGCGGTCGCCGCGGATCATGCGGGCGAACAGCTCGGCGTTCGGCAGCTTCGCCTGCGTGTCGTGGATGTATCCGGCGATCAACTGCGCCTGGCTGTCGAAGAGTTGGTAGGCCCCGGAGTTGGTCTCCACGAAGCCGACGCCGAACAGGCCGTGGTGCTCGCGCGAGAACGCCGACAGGTACAGGTCGGGGTGCTGTTCGTCGCCGAAGTACTTCTGCGCGGCGGGCACCTTGTGCACGTATCCGGTCGCCAGCAGGATCAGGTCGAAGTCGTCGCTGGTGCCGTCGGTGAAGTGCACCGTCCTGCCGTCGGTGCGGACGATTGCGGGCCTGGCCGTGATGTCGCCGTGCTGCAGATGATGGATCAGCATCGAGTTGACCGCGGGGTGGGTCTCGAACAGCTTGTGGTCGGGCTTTTGCAGGCCGAGGCGGCGCGGGTCGCCGTTGATGATCCTCAACAGCGCGCCGAAGACCCGCTGTTCGAGCCACATGGGCAGCTTCGGGCCGGACGCGGCGATCGTGTCCACCGGGCGGCCGAACAGGTGCTTGGGGATGAACCAGTAGCCGCGCCGCATGCTGATCACCGCATGGTCGGCGAACCGGGCCGCGTCGCAGGCGATGTCGCAGCCCGAGTTCCCGGCGCCCACGACCAGCACTCGCTTGCCGCGCAGCTCGTCGCCGCTGCGATAGCCGACGGTGTGGCGGATCTCGCCGCTGAACTCCCCCGGCAGATCGGGGATGTTGGGGTGCCACTGAGAGCCCGTGCACATCACGACCTGGCCGTGGACGCTCTCGCGTCCGTCGGACCGGGTGACCGTCCAGGTCCCGTCGGTGTTCTTCGCCACGTCGCGGACCTCGACGCCGAACTCGATCCGCTCCTTCAGCCCGTACGCCTCGGCGAACGAGGTGAGATAGGAAAGGATCTGCCGGTGCGGCGGGTAATCCGCGAAATGGTCGGGCATCGGCCAGCCGCCGAATGCGGAGAGGCTCCTGCTGGAAATGAAGTGCGCCGACTCGTACATCGGGCTGCCCGGGTTGTCGATGTCCCACACGCCTCCCGGCCCGGTGTGCCGCTCCAGGTGCGTGTAGGGCAGACCGCGCTCGGTGAGGGCTCTCGCGACGGCCAGCCCGGCCGGTCCCGCTCCTATCACGCATGTGTCGTACTGGGAATCCTGCACGAATCCGCCGCCCTTCCTCATGGCGTCTGTGACGCTTCGCCGGTGTTGGTGGAAACCTATTCACCGGGAATTCAGCGGGAACTGACCTGCGCGGCCAGAGAGGGGACCCCAGCGGCCATACGGCTGCCGCCCCGAACGGGCGCCCGGACGAGCACCCGCACCCGGCAACCTTCCGCCCCTGGGCGACCACTGCCTCCCGAAGAGCCGTCGAAGCGTTGAAGCAGGCCGATGCGAACAGCGGGAGGACGCATGCGCCGTACGAGCAGATTCATCGGAGCGGGAGCGGGAGCAGGAGCAGGAGCGGTAAGAGGCAGCACAGGAGCACGGGCATGGGCAGGGGCGGTGCTGGGCGCCGCGCTGTCGGCGTTGGCGGTACCGGCGCCGGCCGCGGCGGACGGGGCAGCCGCCGCTGCCACCCCGACCATCGTCGTGGCCGTGAACGGCGACGACACGGCGGCGGGCACCCTGGCCCATCCCTTGCGCACGATCCAGAAGGCCGTGGACATGGCGCAGCCCGGCGCCGTGATCGCCGTGCGCGCCGGCACGTACGCCCTCACGGACAACATCACGATCACCAGGTCGGGCACGGCGTCCCAGCCGATCTCGCTGGGCGCGTATCCGGGCGAGCGGGTCGTGATCGACGGTGAGCGACTGCCCGCGAGCCACACCCCCGTGGGCGGCAGCATCCCGCGCGCCGAGCGCGGCGCCGTCCACCAGGAGGCCTCCTACTGGCGGCTGTCCGGCCTGGAGATCGTGGACGGCCCGTACGGCGTCTACTGCGACGGCTGCAACAACAACGTCTTCTCCGCCCTGACGACCCACGACAACTACGAATCCGGCTTCCAGCTCCAGGGCGCCTCCAGCAACAACCGGATTCTCGACCTGGACAGTTACGCCAACCGGGACCCGCGAAAGAACGGCGAGAGTGCGGACGGTCTCGCCATCAAGGAAGGGAGCGGCACGGGCAATGTGGTGCGGGGCGCACGATTGTGGAACAACGTCGACGACGGCTTCGACACCTGGAAGTTCGCCTCCCCCATATTGATCGAGAACACCATCGCGTACGGCAACGGCTTCAACCGCTGGAACTTCCCCGACTTCGCCGGAGACGGCAACGGCTTCAAACTCGGCGGTGGCAGCCCGGCCCCCGCCGTCGCCCACACCGTGCGCAATTCCCTCGCGTTCCAGAACGCGGCGCACGGCTTCACCGACAACGGCAACGCGGGGGCGCTCACGCTGAGCCGCGACACGACGTACGCGAACAAGGGCACCGGATTCGACGTCGATGTCTCCGGCGGCAAGGCCACCCTCACGGGCAACCTGTCCCTCGTGGACGGACGCGCCGTCGCCCTCGGGTCCGGCACCACGTCAAGCGGTAACTCCTGGGATCTGGGCGGGACTTGGAACGCGTCCTCTGTCCTGAGCACGGACCCGAGCGCCCTCACCGGCGCGCGGAGGCCGGACGGCTCCCTCCCGTCCGCCCCGTCGTTCCTCGTGCCCCGCAGCGGGGTGAGCATCGGCGCCCGCTTCTGACCACGGGCGCCACCGGATCCCGGGCCGGGAACCGCTCGCGGCCTGGGGGACGTCCCCTCAGTGATCATGAAGGTTACCGAGGGGCGGACACCGTGCGGATCTACATCAGCGCCGACATGGAAGGCATCACGGGGCTCGTCGACGCCGACGACGTCCAGCCGGGCGGCCGGGACTACGAACGCGGGCGGCTGATGATGGCGGAGGACGTCAACGCGGCCGTACGCGGTGCGGTCGCGGTCGGCGCCTGCGACATCATCGTCAACGACGCCCACGGACCCATGCGCAACCTCCTGCCCGAGACCGTCGATCCGCGCGCCCGTCTTCTGCGCGGCAAGCCGAAGCAGATGGGCATGGTCGAAGGTCTTACCGCCGAGCACGACGCCATGATCTGTGTCGGCTACCACGCGCGCGCCGGCACGCTCGGCGTGCTCAGCCACAGCTTCATGGGTCATGAGATCGAGGACATGTGGCTGGACGGGCGGCCGGTCGGCGAGATCGGGCTCGCGCAGGCCACGGCGGCGGCGTTCGGCGTGCCCGTGGTGGTCCTCACCGGCGACGACACCGCCTGTGCGGAGATCTCCGCGTGGGACGACTCGGTCACCACGGTCGCCGTCAAGTACGCGCACGACCGCTTCACCGCTCAGGTGCGTCCGGCCGACGAGACACGCCGGGCCATCGAGGAAGCGGTGAGCGCACGCCTCTCCGCGCCGATCAACCCTCCTGCCACGCCGCCGACTTCGTCCACTCTCGCCGTGCGCTGGCAGTCGGCCTCGGTGGCCGCCACGCTGCTGGGCATCCCCGGAGTCACCACCAAGGACAGCCGCACCGTCCAGGCGCAGGGCCAACTTCCGGCTCTGTACCGTCAGTTCTGTGTGTGGATGCGGGTGGCGACATCCCTGACCAATCAGCCGCCGTACTGCTGAAGGGGAATAACCTCTGTCCGTGGACGGATCCCTGATGCTGAATCTCCTGGCCCTGGCCGTGTCGATCGGCGCCTTGACCACCTCGGTAGCGGCGTCGCGCAGGCAGTTGCGGCTGGCGCACAACTCCAACGTGCTGCCGATCATCATCGAGATGTTCAAGGAGACCCGCACCACGGACTTCCTGAGGTCCGTCGAGTACATCCGTTCCGAGTTGAGCGCTCAGCACGTCCACACCGACGGATACCGGCATCTGCCGGTCGAGCCCAGGGAGCACATACGGCGTGTGGGCCAGTTCTACGACGACATCGGCAAACTCGTCGCGCACGGCGTGGTCGACGAACGGCTCGTGCTCGGCTCCTACAGCGTCAACGTCCAGCGCATGTGGCAGGCGCTGGCGCCGTACATCTACAGCGAGCGCGCTCAGCACGGCACCCTCACCATGACCTACTTCGAGGACCTGGCTGCTCGCGCGCGGCTGACCCCCGGCCCGGAGATTCACACGGACCTCGGCCTGCGTCGGCTGCCGCCCGTCTAGGGCCCCACCCCGGGCCTCCCGCACATCCCGCCCCGGAGGGATCGAGCCAGGCGCGGATGCTTCGATAGGGCCGACCGGCCCACGTATCGGCCCATGTGACCCCTGGAGGGGCACCCGCGCCCCAGGAGATCATGCAAGGGGCCCGTGGACGGGACGGGCGTACGCCCTCGTCATTCCGTCCGCGGAGAGAGGGTTGCCGAAGGTGATCGCAGTCGTGGGAGACCGGGGGCTCGCCGAGCGTCGGTGTGCGGGGCGGGCCGAGGGGGCGTCGTGAGCGCCGGCCCGCCTCCCCAGGTGCGCATGGTCGAACTGGGCCGCCACGAGGCCCTGAAACTGCTGGGCAGCGCGCAGTTGGGCCGGGTGGCCTTCACCGACCAGGCGCTGCCCGCGATCCGGCCGGTCAACCACGTCATGGACGGCGACACCATCGTGATCCGCACCCACAGCGGTTCGGCCCTGCTGAAACGCACGCTGGACTCCGAGGTCGTGGCCTACGAGGCCGATCTGCTCGACCCCGCGGCCCGCACCGGCTGGAGCGTGGTCGTCACCGGCATCGCGACCCGGGTGTCGGACCCCGACGACCTGGCCCGCTACCAGGCGCTGCTGGTCCCATGGGTCGACGCCGAGATGGGACATGTGGTGTGCATTCAGCCGGACATCGTGAGCGGGTATCGGCTGGAACGCTGAGGCGGGCGGACGCGGCGCATCAGGCCCCGGGTCGTTGTCCACGTCCGAGAAGTTGATCGCCACCCGCACCCGGCAGGCCGTGCCGCCGGGGAACCAGCCACTCGACGCCACCCGCAGCGGGCCGATCCACGGCATGATCAGTGCGGCACATGTCCGGCAGGCAGAGCAGGCGGAGCAGGAAGAAGGGACGGCGGTCGCGTGCGCGGTGACGCGGAGATCTCGACGGCGAAGGAAGCCGCCGACCATGATCTGATCCTGGCCTTCGGCCGGCTCCAGGGGGCGGCCAACCGGCTGGAGTACATCCTCGGGCGGGCGATAGAGGCGGAGTGCGGGATCAGCCACCTCATGTACGAGGTCCTGCTGATCCTCGGACGGGCGGGCGGACCTGGGCTTTCGATGCGGGCCATCGGCCGGGAGCAGGTGATCAGCACGGGCGGGGTCACCCGCCTGGTGGACCGGATGGAGGCGGCCGGGCTGGTGGAGCGCACCGACGACCCCGACGACCGCCGCGGCCGGCTCGTGCGGCTGACCCCGCTGGGCGAGGAAACGGCCGTACGCGCGTCCCATGTGCACGTGGAGAACATCAAGCGCTACTTCCTCGAGCCGCTTCCCGAAGACCATCACGAGCGCTTCGCGGAGGATCTGCGGATCCTCAGCCACGCGGCCCGTGACCTGCTGCCCCGCATGCCCTGAGCCTCCGGGACCGGCCGGGCGACCAGCTCCTCTCGGGGCGCGCCCCTTTCCCCGTCATGTGAGACTCAGGTCACACCTAGGGTGAAATATCTGACTGCGCAGATACTGTTGTGTCAGATGAATCGCTCGCGTCGGGTGAGCGCCCCACCGGTAGAGGTCCTCATGAAGCTCGTCTACGTCTTCGACGCCTACTGCGGCTGGTCGCACGGGTTCTCCCGCACTCTGCTGGAAACCACCGAGCTCCACCCCGCGCTGCCCGTGGAGGTCGTCTCGGGAGGCCTGTTCACCGGGTCACGCCGGGTGCCGATCCGCGAGTTCGGCTACGTACAGGGCGCGAACGCCAAGATCGCCGAGCTGACCGGGGCCGAGTTCGGCGAGGGCTACGCACGACTGATCGCCGACGGCTCCTTCGTGATGGACTCCTCGGCCGCCGCCCGTGGGGTCGCCGCCCTGCGCCAGGCCGCCCCCGACCGGGCGGCGGAGCTGGCCACGGCGCTCCAGCGGGCCTTCTACGTCGACGGCCACAGCCTGTCCGACGCGCGGACGTACCGCACGGTCGCCGAGGCGGCCGGACTCGACGCCGAGTCCGTGGTCGCGGCCTTCGCCTCGCCCGCGGCCGAGGCAGCCGCCCTCTCCGACGTCAACCGCGCCGCCGAGCTGGGCGTCGACGGATTCCCCACCCTCCTCGCGGTGGACGGCGAGCGCGTCACCGTGCTCGCCCGCGGTCACGCCACCACCGACGAGGTGTCCCGACGCCTGTCCGCCCTCACCACCGTCTCCTGATCCGCTCCCCCTACCTCACCCCCAAGGAGCTTCCATGAGCACGCTCGACTTCACCGTCCTGGACCTCGACTTCCCGGCCGGCAGCAAGAACAAGACGGCCACCCTCGTCACCGGTGAGAGTGAGGCACTGCTGGTCGACGCCGCTTTCACCCGCGCCGACGGACACCGGCTCGCCGCCGCCGTCCTGGACTCCGGCAAGACGCTGACCACCGTCTTCGTCAGCCACGCCGACCCGGACTTCTACTTCGGCGCCGAAGTACTCGCCGACGCCTTCCCCGAGGCCGTGTTCGTGGCGACCCCGCTGGTCATCGAGCACATCCGCGACTCCTACGAAGGCAAGCTCAAGGCGTGGGCGGCGCTCGGCCCGAACCTGCCCACCCGGCTGATCGACCTCGAGCCGCTGACCGGCGACCTCACCCTCGAAGGCCACCGCTTCCAGCTCAAGGGCGGCATCGCCGAGCTGCCCGACCGCCACTACCTGTGGCAGGCCGAACAGCGCGTCCTGCTCGGCGGGGTGCTGCTGTTCCAGCAGGAACACGCCTGGGTCGCCGACACCGCCACGCCCGAACAGCGCGCCGCCTGGATCGGCCTACTGGACGAGATGGCCGCCCTCGACCCGCAGCTGGTCGTGCCCGGCCACCGGCTGCCCGGGACGCCTGCCGACGCCACCGCCCTCACCAACACCCGCGCCTACCTCGTCGCGTTCGAGGAGGAGCTCGCCAAGGCCGCCGACGGCGCCGCGCTGACCGACGCGCTCGTCAAGCGATACCCCGACCACGGCATGCTGATCGCCGCCCAGATCGGCGCGAAGGTCGCCAAGGGCGAAATGAAGTGGGGCTGACCGAGATGACCGACCACCTCACCGACTTCGCCCGCTCCACCGCCCCGGCCGACGTGGTCCGACGCCAGTACCTGGCCTCGGCCGCCGGCGACCTCGACGCGCTGCGGGCCACCCTCGCCCCCGACGTGGAGTGGACCGAGATGGCGGGCTTCCCCCTCGCGGGCACCTACCGCACCCCCGAGGGCGTCACCGCGAACGTGATGGAGCAGCTCGGCAAGGCGTGGGACGGCTGGGCCGCCCATGACGACACCTACGTCGTCGACGGCGAGAACGTCGTCGTCCTCGCCCGCTACACGGCGGCCAACAAGGCCACCGGCAAGGCGATCGCCGTACGGGTGGCCCATCACTTCGTCGTACGCGGCGGCCTGATCGTGCGCTTCGAGCAGTTCGTGGACACCGCCAAGGTCCGCGACGCCATGGCCCCGTAGGACGCCGGGCAAGGTGCGGTCACGCCGGGCGAGGAGACACCCCTCGTCCGGCGTGAGCGCCTGCCGACCGAACAGCCACGCGCCGCACGCAGCCGGCGAATCGTCCACGACACGGTGCCAACATTCCCGGCAACCTTTTCTCGACGGGTGACGACTGATCAACAACCGTCCCCCGCACAGGAAAAGGAAAAGCGTAATGAGTGAGCTCCGTGGCAAGGCCCGGCACCGCAGGCGCAGAACCGCTCTGATCGTCGGCATCCCCCTCGCTCTGACCGCCGCCGGCACACTCGCCTACGGAACCGTCTTCGGGGTGTTCGGCGAGGACGCCCAGCCGAAGGCCTCCGCCGCCACCGTGCCCGCCTGGGCCACCGCGACCGCCGACGGCTTCGCGTCGGTGAACGCACTGGGCCAGAACGGGACTTACGGCGGGCGGGGCGGCACGATCGTCACCGTGAAGACCCTCGCGGACCTGGAGAAGTACGCGACGGCCCAGGATCCGTACGTCATCGTCGTGGCCGCGGCGATCACCATGGACCCCAAGGGCAAGGAGATCAAGGTCGCCTCGAACAAGACGATCATCGGCTCCGGCAGGTCCGGACACATCGTCGGCGGCGGCTTCTTCCTCGGCCAGGGCGTGCACAACGTGATCATCCGCAACCTGACGATCCGGGACGCCTACATGGGCACCTGGAACGACAAGGAGCACGACTACGACGGCATCCAGATGGACGGCGCCCACCATGTGTGGATCGACCACAACGACATCCATCACATGGCCGACGGCCTGATCGACAGCCGCAAGGACACCACTTACCTGACGGTGTCGTACAACAAGCTGAGCAACGAGAACAAGGCGTTCGGCATCGGCTGGACCGACAACACCACCGCGGACATCACGATCCACCACAACTGGATCCGCGAGACCGAGCAGCGCAACCCGTCGACCGACAACGTCGCCCACGCGCACCTCTACAACAACTACCTGCAGGACGACGCGGGCACCGACATCACGTCCTCGTACGGCAACTACGCGCGCGGCAAAACGAACATGCTGCTGGAGAACTCCTACTTCCAGGGCATGAACAACCCCGTCATCCGGGACAGCACCGCCACGCTCGTGCAGCGCGGCAACGTCTTCTCCGGCACCAGCGGCCGCAACGAACAGGGCGGCAGCGGCGCGGCCTTCGACCCGAAGACCTATTACAGCTACACCCCGGACAAGGCGGCCGACGTACCGGCGCTGCTCAAGTCCAAGGCGGGGCCCCAGAGTTCACTCGGCACGACCGCCACGACGACGAGCACCTCGTCAGGTACGACCCTGACGGTGGCGGCGGACGGGTCCGGCCAGTACAGGACGGTCCAGGCCGCCGTCGACGCGGTGCCCGCGAACAACGCCTCCCGCGTCACGATCGCGGTCAAGCCGGGCACGTACCGCGAGACGGTCAAGGTGCCCTCCAACAAGCCGCACCTCACCATCCAGGGCACGGGCAGCAGCCGTAAGAGCACCGTGATCGTCTACAACAACGCGGCCGGTACCAAGAAGCCCGACGGCACGACGTACGGCACGGCCGGCAGCGCCACCGTCGCGGTCGAGGCCGACGACTTCCAGGCCCGCAACCTGACGGTCACCAACGACTTCGACGAGGGCGCGAACCAGAACGTCACCGGCCACCAGGCCGTCGCCCTGCGCACCGCCGCCGACAAGGTCCTCCTCGACAGCGTCATCGTCAACGGCGACCAGGACACCCTGGAGATGGAGACCGCCGGTGCGGACAAGCTCGGCCGCGTGTACGTCACCAACTCCTACGTCACCGGCAATGTCGACTTCGTCTTCGGCCGGGCCACCGCGGTGATCGACCACTCCGTCATCACGCTGAAGAAGCGCTGGGACGGCTCCTCGGCCGGTTTCGTCACCGCGCCGAGCACGGCGGCGAACCGCAAGGGCTTCCTGATCAACAACACCACGGTGAACGGCGACGTCTCGGCCGCCAGTTTCTCACTCGGCCGCAACTGGCACCCCGGCGGCAGCACCACGGTCGACCCCCAGACGACGTTCCGCAACTCCAACCTGAGCTCCGCGATCAGGTCGGCCCCGTGGTCCGACATGGGCGGCTTCTCGTGGAAGGACGACCGCTTCGCGGAGTACAAGAACACCGGCGCAGGTGCGGGCGCCGCGAGCAGTGACCGCCCCCAGCTCACGGATTCCCAGGCCAAGGACCAGACGGTCGCGGCCTGGCTCGGCGACTGGACGCCGACCGCTTCCTGACAGGGGCTTTCGGGCAATCCGAGGCTCCGCGCACTGGCATCCGGGGGCCGGAATGGCGACCATGGAGTCGAAGGAGGGTATGAACTGTCCCGCACGCGTACTCGGAGGCGATGATGCCCTCAGACGTCCGCCCGGCCGGCACCGAGCCGCCCGGCGGTCCCGACGAAGGGGTTTCGTCCGTCGACGCGACGACGGACGAGATCTTCGAACTGCAGGAGGAGATCGGCCAGCTGAAGCAGGCCATCACCTCTCACGCCGTCGTGGACCAGGCGATCGGCATGATGGTCGCCCTGGGCCGGGTCACCCCTGATCAGGGGTGGGTCGTCTTGCAGGAGGTCTCCCAGCACACGAACGTGAAACTGCGCGACATCGCGGAGATGATTATCGCTTGGGGCGGCGAGGGAGACATGTGGCCCGATGTCCGCGCCGCCCTGGAGGAGACGCTCGACAAGTACGGGCCCACCCAGATCCCCGACGATCCGCCCGACTCGTAGACACTGCCCGGCCCTGGGGTGTTTCGGCTGCACCACGGGGTCAACCCGAGAGGAAGCGACGCACTGCGAATCGTTCCCGGGAGGGTTCGGCAGTGAGCTCGCCGCCCGGCCGCCCGGAACAGGGAGACCTGTTCCGGGCGGCCGAGTGTGACGCACCGCTTCCTGGGCTATGCCGCGTCGGCGAGCACCTCCTCGCGGAGTTCGGCGCAGCACCCGGTGATGAGCCGGGAGACGTGCATCTGCGAGATTCCGAGCTGCTCCGCGATGCGGCTCTGGGTCATGCCGCGGAAGAACCGCAGGTAGAGGATCGTGCGCTCACGCTCGGGCAGTGCCTGCAGGCAGGGCTTCAGCGCCTCGCGGTCCACGACGAGGTTGAATCCGGGGTCGGGTTCGCCCAGGGCGTCGCTCAGCGCGTAGCCGTCCTCGCTGCCCGGCACCTCCGCGTCCAGCGACAGCGTGGTGAAGCTGTCGAGGGCCTCCAGGCCGGTGCGTACCTCGTCCTCGCTCAGCTGGGCCTGTGCGGCGATCTCCTCGATGGTGGGCCGACGGCCTGAGGTGGTCTGCGACAGGTCCTTCAGGGCGGTGCGCACCTGGTTGCGCAGGTCCTGGACGCGACGCGGCACGTGCAGGATCCACATGTGGTCGCGGAAGTGCCGCTTGATCTCGCCGGTGATGGTGGGCACGGCGTAGCTCTCGAAGGGGCCGCGTGCGGGATCGTACCGGTTGACCGCCTTGACCAGACCGAGCGCGGCGACCTGCCGCAGGTCTTCCAGGGCTTCACCCCTGCCGCGATAGCGGCCGGCTATGCGGTCCGACATCGGAAGCCACGCGCAGACGATGTCGTCGCACAGGACCCGCCTCTCGGGGCCGTCGGGCAGACCGGACAGCCTCTCGAAGAACAGGGCGGTGTCCGGAGCGTCGTCGTGCGGGTGCTGCTTCGTTCTGGACTTGATCCGCATGGTGCTTGCCAACTCCCTCAAGGGGTGCTGCGTGGACAGTCACCGCGGGAGGGCGCACACGAACCTCAGAGGCACACCCGCAACCTGTCGAAACAGGCTCCGCGGAGGTGCCTCCTGTCCGAAGCACTAAGGGGTGAATTCCCCCTCTTCGAGATCTAAAACGACATTTCGAACATTCTTCCATCGAGGTCACACAGCGCAGTCATGCAATTCCAAATGGTGACGGCAGAAAAGTACGCGGTGGAATGCGCAGCGGAATGCGGGGCCCATGCTCTTCGAATGTCGCGCCGAAATTCGCGCCGAACGGGGCTGTCCCTCGAAGGAGTGAACACGCGGGGAGGCAGCAAGCGCTACGGGCGTTCCGCCGGGTCCGCAGCCCGGGCCCCGGTCCGCTCGGCCTGCTCGGTCACCGTGAAGCGGGCGCCGTCGGGATCGCCGAGGACGGCCTCGTCCGGGTCGGTGCGGCGCTGCAGCACATAGCCGCCGTGGGCCCGTGCAGCCGCCGCGCACGCCGCCACGTCGGCGACCGCGAAGTGGACCCGCCAGTGCGGCCTGATCGCGGGATCGGGCGCCGCCCCCACCGCTCCGGAGTGGATACGGGCCACCACGTCTCCCCCACTGCGCAGGAGGACCTCGTCACCGTCGTAGTGCACCTCGCAGCAGCCGGGGCGATCGGAGGCCCAGTCCAGGACCTCGCCGTAGAAGATGGCGGCGTCGAAGGCGTCGCGGGTGTGCAGGCGCACGAAGGCCGGGGCGGCGCGGCGCCACTTCTCCCAGCCGGCGACGAGTTCCCCTTCCCACACGCCGAAGACCGCCCCGTCACGGTCGGACAGCAGCGCCGCGCGTCCCGGCGGGAGGGCGATGGGCCCGACCGCTCGGGTGCCGCCGCGCTCCTCGACCCTGGCCACGGCCTCGTCGGCACTGGGTACGGCGAAGTACGGGGTCCAGGCGACAGCCATCTGCCAGATGGAGGCGACCGCGGCGATCCCGGCGACCGGCACCCCGTCGACCTGCGCGATCCTGAACCGCTCACCGAGGTCGGCGGGGCTCCACTGCCAGCCGAGGACCGCCCCGTAGAAGTCCTCCGTGGCCTCCACATCGCGTGTGGTCAGGCTGACCCAGCAGGGGGCACCGAACACCGAATGGCTGGAGACCACCTGACGCCGCAGGGTCCTGTTGTCGCTCATCCCACCACTGCTCCGTCTCGCCGACACTCTTTCCAGCATCGCGCGGGTCGGCGCCGTCCGCAGCACACAGGCCACCCGTCAGAGCCCGGAAAGGGCCCGCGCGGGGTATTCATCGCGACGCCTTCACTGATATTCCGTGCGGTGTGGTGCACCTGCACAGCAGCCGGAAAGCCTGCAGCAGAGCGAAAGGCCACACTGCTGCGAATGCCCAGATGACGGCCGGGTCCGAGGTGCGGATACCCGCCACCATCAGGAAACCCGAGGCCGCAACCAAAAAGCCCACCGCAGTGGGCAGCCATATCGAGCGGCGCGGGGTGCGCAGGGGGCCGCCTGTTCGGCGGCCCCGCCTGAGCGCGGACTCGATGTCCTTGAGGATGAGCCACTCGCGCAGCGACAGTCTTACGTCGTCCATGGCACTGAGCTCAGTCCATGCCTCGTACGATGTTGCTCTCCACGTCATCGGCGGGCATCTCACCGCCGGCGTCCCGATCGGGAACGCGACTCGCGGGAATCACCGTCGCGCTGTTCTTGACTCCGTGCTCGTCATGGTCCGATCGGGCATCTGTCCTGGTCCGGGTATCCATCAGGACACCTCCTCTGTCATCGCCCCGAGTACCCCGGCGGCGACCGGCAACACGCCTTCCGTCAAAGGCCGAAGCGGCGTCGCGGACCTGCCCTGGCGGCGGCCGAGGGTGTCATCGCCGGGCCGCCCCCGCTAAGCGCGCGAAGAGGCGTCCACGCAGGGCGAAGCCGGCGCCGGTGGTGTGCCGACGCCGGTGACGGCGCGGTCGGGTCAGGTCCTGCCGGGGCCGCCGCTGCCGAACGAGCCACTGGAGCCGGGGCTCCAGCGCCGCCGGTGCTGATCGCCGCTCTTCCTGCTCGCGACGTTGCCGACGCCCTTGATCTCGTACGGGGTCAGCGGATGACCGCTGTCCGCGGACTTCGGCATCTCGTCGGGCTCCCGCATCTCCGAGACCTCATGGACCGCCCCGTACTCGGGCAGTCGGGGCTGCTCCTCCGGGAGTGGAGGCGGTGATTCCGCGCTGCGCACCTTCATGCCGAACCGGACGGCCCAGACCAGGGCACCGGTGATCAGAATGCCCGCCACCACCGGCGCGATCCCGTGGACGAGCCAATCCGACACGGCCAGTACTTGGCTCAAAGTGTTCATGAGGTCCGAGTACCCCACACCACCGGTTTACCTGTGCGCACGGAAATCTTCCGGACGTCCGCGCAGGTCGTCGTCGGCGGGCCACCCCGGGCCGTCCTGCCCGGACTGGGCCACCGACATCATGCGCCACTATTTACTGGCGGCAGGACCACTGACGGCAGGGTTACCGGCAGCGGGGCGCAGCGGGAGACGGGAGCCGATCGTGCGGGCACGTGACCTGGCGGTGGAGTACGAGACGGTCGGCGTCGACGCGGACGCCATGGCGGCGGCGCGGCTGATGGCCGAGCGCCGGCTGCCGGCCCTGCTGGTCGTGGATGACGACGGCGCGCCGAGGGCGATCCTGCCCGCGTCCCAGATGATCAAGATCCTGGTGCCGGGGTACGTGGTCGCCGATCCGACGCTGGCCGCGGTGGTCGACGAGCGCCATGCAGACCGGCTCTGCGAGTCCCTGAAGGGCCGGACCGTACGCGACTGTCTGTCGAAGGACGTGCCCGCGCCGCCGGTGGCCGACCCGGACGCCACTGCGCTGGAGGTGGCGGCGCAGATGGCACAGGTCCGCAGCCCCTTGGTCGCGGTCGTGGACAAGGACGAGACCGGCGCCCGCCTCCTCGGCGTCATCACCGCCTCCGATCTGCTGCAGCGGCTCCTCGGCGCGACTGCGTGACGGAAGCGGCACCTTGCCGGGGCCCGGCAGCCCAGGGGCTCCACTGCTGCGCGTCAGGAGGCTGTGAGAGAAGCGTCAAGGACGAGTAAGGTGCCCTCGGTGTGCCGGGAAGTCTGGTCGGCGAGGAGGGGACAACTCCCTCTTCCCGGCGGCACTTCGGCGGAGAATCGTGAACGACTGGCACGGCTGGGCGGCGATCGTCGTCTTCGTCGGGGCGTACGCCCTCATCATCAGCGAGAAGGTCCACCGGGTCGCCGTGGCCCTGGGCGGCGCTGGGCTGATGCTGGCGATCGGGGCGACGGACGACGTCTCGGCGTTCTACTCCGAGGACTCCGGCGTCGACTGGAACGTCATCTTCCTGCTGATGGGCATGATGATGATCGTCGGCGTGCTCAAGAAGACAGGCATGTTCGAGTACCTGGCGATCTGGGCGGTCAAGCGCGCCCGCGCCCGGCCGTTCCGGGTGATGGCCATGCTCGTGGTCATCACGGCATCGGCGTCCGCCCTGCTCGACAACGTGACCACGGTTCTGCTGGTCGCCCCGGTGACCCTGCTGGTGTGCGAGCGGCTCGCACTGCCCGCCGCGCCGTTCCTGATCGCGGAGGTGATGGCCGCGAACATCGGCGGCACCGCGACGCTGGTCGGTGACCCGCCCAACATCATCATCTCCAGCCGCGCCGGTCTGACCTTCAACGACTTCCTCGTCCATCTCGCCCCGCTCGCCGCGGTGTTGGTGGTGGTGCTGCTCGCCCTGTGCCGGGTGATGTTCCGCTCGACCTTCGCCTACGACGAGGACCGCGCCGCGGAGATCATGGCACTGAAGGAGGGTGAGGCCATCCGTGATCGGCGTCTGCTGGTCCAGGGATTGGTGGTGCTGACCCTGGTGGTGGCCGGGTTCGTCCTGCACCCGGTGCTGCACTACGAACCGAGCGTCGTGGCCCTGCTCGGTGCGGGCCTCCTCATCGCCGTCGCCGCCGTCGACACCCATGACGTGCTGGCTGAGGTGGAGTGGCCCACGCTCGCCTTCTTCGCCGGACTCTTCGTCATGATCGGCGCACTGATCGACACCGGCGTGGTCAGCCGGATCTCGCAAGGGCTCGCGGACGTCATCGGAGGCAGTGAACTCGGCGGCTCCATGGCTTTGTTGGGCGGTTCGGCGGTGCTGTCGGGGATCGTGGACAACATCCCCTACGTCGCCACCATGGCGCCCATCACCAACGACCTGGTCCATGACATGGGTGCAAACGGCCATGTCATGTGGTGGGCCCTCGCCCTCGGCGCCGATCTGGGCGGCAACGCGACCGCCATCGGAGCGTCCGCCAACGTCGTTGTCCTCGGCATCGCCGAACGCAACCGACAGCCCATCTCCTTCTGGCAGTTCACCAAGTACGGACTGGTGGTGACCGCGGTGACGGTCACCATCTCCCTCGGCTATGTGTGGCTGCGCTACTTCGCCCTCGTCTGACCCGTGGCGGGGCCGGTCGCGCGGATGATGGCGGACTCGACAGCGGCGACCCGGTCGGCCAGCAGGCCGAGGGCGGCGACCGCCCGGGCCAGAGGATCGGCCTCCGGGCCGCCGAGGGCCTGCGTGCGGACGTACGTTGCCTTCAACTCGGCCCACCGGTCGGCCTGTTCGGGGGTGAGCGTGCCGCGCAGCTCGCCCAGCTTCAGCAGGTTGGCCTCGGCGCCGGTGGTCAGGGTCTGGGCCTCGGCCGCGTAGTGGTCGTCGAGGACGGCCGCGAGCTCGGCGCCGTTCATGACCGGCTGGATGCGCTGGGCGATCTTGTTCATGTCGCGGTAGGAGCCCTGGAGCCGGAAGGGCGGTTCGGTGCGGGTGGCGTCGGCCTGCGCGGCGGAGGCGATATGGGCCCCGTTGACGGCGAGGACGGTGGTCCGGACGGTGAGCAGATGGCGCAGGACGGCGAGGACCTGGTCCAGTTCGGCGGGGGCGTAGGGGTGGGTGAGCCGGTCGGCGCGGGCCGTGGGATCGGCGGCGGCCAGCCGGAGCAGCAGGTCGAGGTCGGTGCGGTCGCGGCTCGCGAGCGGGGCGAGCACCGGGTTGGCGGTGAGCGCGTTCTCGACGAAGCTGAGCGCGAAAACGTCCTCCTTGCCCGTCAGCACATCACCGAGATTGCGCACGTCGGCCCGGTTGGCAAGCATGTCGGGGATGCGGAAGACCGCGCCCGACTCGGTGCAGGGGTTGCCCGCCATGCAGACCGCGAAGCGCTTGCCGCGCAGGTCGTAGGTGCGCGACTCGCCGTTCCACACGCCCTCGATCCGGCGGGTGGCGTCGCACAGCGGGATGAACCTCTGCAGCAGTTCCGGCGAGGTGTGCTGGATGTCGTCCAGGTACAGGAGCGTGTTGGTGCCCGCCTCCAGCGCGAAGTTGATCTTCTCGACCTCCTGGCGGGCCGTGGCGTTCGGGGCTTCGGCCGGGTCCAGCGAGGTGACCGCGTGGCCGAGCGCGGGCCCGTCGACCTTGACGAGGAGGAGGCCGAGGCGGTCGGCGACGTACTCCATGAGGGTCGTCTTGCCGTAGCCGGGCGGGGAGACGAGCAGCAGCAGGCCCCCGGTGTCCGTACGCCGGGACTCCCCCGTCGTACCGAGCTGTTTGGCCAGGTTGTCGCCGATGAGCGGCAGATGGACCTCGTCGATGAGGCGGCCTCGCACGAACGTCGTCAGCACTCGGGGACGGTAGGCGTCGAGGCGCAGACGGGAGCGTTCCGCGGCGACCAGGGTGGTGCGACGGCGGGCGTAGGTACGGTGGCCGGGGGCCTCGGTGGCGCGGAAGTCGCGTGTGCGGGCGAGGAGTTCGTCGATGCGGAAGGTGAGCGATCGGCCGGTGAGGCGCGGGTGGGTGCCGAGCAGACCGTCCACGGTGGCGGTGAGCGGCGCGTCGGACTCGTAGCGGACGAGGTCGGGGCAGAGTTCGGCGGCGACGGCCTCGGCGAGGTCGCCGGGTGGGAGGTCCGTGCCGGTGGAGGTCGTGTACGCGGACAGCCAGGCCTCCACCAGTTGGCGGCGGGCGTCAAGCCCGTCAAGTACGGCGAGGTCGTCGTCGTAGGCCGAAGTGCCCACCGTGCGGCGGAACTTGTCGAGCAGCGTGCGGGTGCCGGAACTGATGACGAACCCTTCCGGTCCGGACGTCAGCTCCTCGAAGAGGTACGCGGCGGCCGGCCCACCGGTCACGGCCGCCAGCTCCGCCTGGAAGTCGGCGATCGCCGGGGCGAGCCCGAACGTCTCCCGGGCCCGCGCCAGCGACACCGCCCGCCGCGTCCAGCCCTGCCGCTGCTCGGCGGTGGTGGCGTGCGCCCAGTACAGCTGTGCGGCGGCGCGTGCGGCGGGTTCGTGACGCAGGGCCCCTGCGCCCTCGTGCAACCGCAGCAGCGCGGTGAGGATCGCGGTGGCGTCATGGTCGTGCACGCCGCGTTCGTGGCCTTCGTCGTACGACGCCTGCGCGGCCCGGCGTACGAGTGCGGGCAGGTCGGCGTCGGCCAGGGCGGCAGGGCCGTGCTCGGCCAACAGACGAGCGGCCAGGTGCTCGGCGCGGTAGACGGACGGGGACTCCGAGGGCAGCGGGCGGTCCCAGTAGGGGCGGGTGGCCGCGAAGTCGGGGTCGGTGACCGGGGCGCGGTAGTCGGTGCCGGTGAGGGCGAAGGCGAGGCCGTCGCCGTGCGGGACCAGGGCGAGATCGAGGGGCTGGGTGTTGACGGCGAAACGGTGGCGGCCCAGGCGCAGGGTGCGGCCGTCGTGGGCGTACAGATCGGTGCGGTCGCGCAGGACGCGGGTCGCCTCCTGGCGGGCGGCCTGCAGGCGGCCGTCCAGTTCCTCCGCCCTTACCGGGTCGCCGAGTCCGCGCAGTTCGTCGGCAGTTCGGCGGAGCTTCGTGACCATCGGATCGGAGGCGAAGTAGGTGCTGATCTCGTCGGCGCCGGTGAGAGCGGCGGCCCGGCGGGCCACGGTGTCCAGGACCCGGCCGCCGGCGGCGGCCAGCTGTTCGGCACGGCGGGCGCGGGCGTCGGCGAGGGACTGTTTGCGGGCGGTGAAGGCCTCGTAGACCTCGGTGCGCTTGTCCGCCAGCTCGCCGAGGAAGTCGTCGAATTCCGTGAAGCGGGCTTCGAGGTTCTCCAACTGAACGAGCACGGCGGCCAGTTGTTCGTCGCAGGACTCCTCGCCGTCCACCACTGCCAGCGCGCTCGTGACCGACTGGCCCAGCAGCGCGAACTCGGCGGTGAACTCGGCGCGCCCCTCGCGGTCACGGAGTTCGCGGTGGCGGGCGTCGAGGCAGGCGCGGGCACGGTTGATGCCCGCCAGCACCTCGGCGACGCGTTCCAGGATCGACGTACGGAGGATGGCGTCGCCGATGTCGAGGCCGGCGACGACCTCGGTCACGGTGCGCAGGCCGTGGGCGAGGTCGTCGAGGCGGGCGGCGAGGGGTGCGGCCTCGGCGACCGTGGGGAGGGATGCGGCGTCCGCGACCAGCCGTTCCAAGTCCTGGTGGGTGGCGGTGAAGGCGTCCTCGCGGGCCAGGAAGGCCACGGCGCGCTGCCCGAAGCCGGCGAGGTCCGCCCCGGCCTCGGCGGCCAGCTGGTCGATACGGTCCGTGTCTGCGTAACGCAGCTCCTTCAGATTCAGCAACTGTCCCTGGGTGCGCCGTAGTTCGCTCAGGCCGGCCACCCAGCCGGCCGCGTCACGGGGAGCCTCGCCGCGCAGCCGTCGCACGAGTGCGGTCAGGCGTCCGGCGGCTTCGGCGAGCGCTTCGGCGGCCTGCCGGGTGAGCGCCCGGACGGTGTCGAACTCCGCCACCACCTGCTCGGTGGTGACACGCATGGCGTCCAACGGGGCACGCAGGTCACCGAGTTCGGGATCGCCGAGCCAGTGGTAGGTGTCGGCAGCGCGGACGCAGGCGGCGCGCAGCGCCTCGTACACCTCGGTCGTCGGTGTCGTCCCGGTGACGGAGCCGGCCAGGGAGAGGCAGTCGGAGATGCCGCGCACCAGGTCGGCGTTGCCGATGCGGGACATTGGCCCGGTGCCGGTGGGGTGGGTGGCGGCGTGGGTGTCGGAGACGTACGGGGACATCCACAGCTGGAGCGGGTGCACGCGCGCCGGCTCGTCCGCCCCTGCCGCAGGGTCCGCGCGCAGCACCACGAGCGTACCGTCGTCGAGGAGCGCCCAGCCGTGGCAGGACAGCGGAGTCGCGATCTCCTTGCGGATCATGTTGTACGGGAGGAGCAGGCTGCGGCCCGCGGCGCGCGCGTGGTAGGCGAACAGCACGTCCTCGCCGTTGGGTGAGCGCACCTCACGCTCGAACGCCAGCTCCGCGGTGTTGAGTTCGAAGGTCTTGTGGCCGCCGGTGGCCAGGCAGTAGCCGCCCGGGAAGACGATGCCCTGGTCCTCGGGAAGACGGCGGCAGGACTGCCCGATGCCGTCGAGGCGGACCACCTCCTTGGTGAGTGTGTTGAACACCAGGTGGCGCCACGCCTCCTCCTTGTAGGGGCGAATGCGCAGGACGATCAGGGCGCCCACGCGCGCGTACGCGATGTCCGCGTCGGCGAGCGACTGAAGCGGTTCGTCGACCGGCTCCGCGTGGACGCCCTCGCCGGTCTCGGTGTTGTCCTCGGTCTTGACGGTGAGACTGCCGCCGACCGTGTCGACGAAGACCTCGCCCTGGATGGAGACATGCGGGTGGCGGCCGAGGACGTGGTCGTCGCGGGTGGTGTCCGTCCACGCGAAGTCGTGCGACGGCGGGAAGACATGATCGCGCTCGCCCTGGGCGTCGCGGAACGTGGCCCGGCCGTCCTCGGTGAGGCTCCAGCGCAGGACCCGGATGTCGCCCGGCTCCTCACCGGTCCGGAAGACGGCCAGCAACCCGCCGTCCACGTGGCGCAGTTGCAGCAGGTGTGCCTGCCGGTAGTAGCGGTACAGCGCCGCGAACTCACGGACGAAGCCGGGGTCGTCGAGGAGGCCGGGCACCGCGTCCTCGGGCAGCCGGTTCAGGTCGCGGTCGTACAGCGCGAACACATCGCCGACGGCCGTCTCGGGCCTGGAGCCGAGGAACACGTTGGAGCCGAACAGGAGCCTGTCGCCGACGCAGACGATGTCCCGGGGCACGCACTGGTGCTCGGTGAGCAGCCGCTCCGTCCCGGTCAGCGTGAGCCGCATCGAGCCGAACTCCTCGACACGGCGGGCGTTGAGCGCCTCGGCGCGCCGGGCCAGGTCCGCGGCCTGTGCGGCGAGGCGGTCGCGGAGCACCTCGTACGGACCGGTGACCGGGCCGGTTGCCATGGATCGGCTTCCCTTCGGGCAAGGAGCGGATGGGGTGCGGACGAGAGGCCCGGAGCCGCCGTCCCCTGTGCGGCGGCCCCGGACCCGGCGGTGACGGTCAGACCCTGGCGCTGCCGTTCAACGCGGTGAGCGGCAGGTCGGACAGACCCAACTCGCCTGCCTTGTCCATGAGTTGCCGCAGCTGACCGGCGTTCGCGCCGCCGCCCGACTTCATGAGACCCATCAGCAGCGCGGAGACGGTCAGGTTCTGCACGTCGGCCGTGGAGACGGAGCCGAGGATGCGGCCGAGGTCGTCGGGGAAGCTCGACGAGCCGTCCAGCCAGGGCCCGGCCAGCGACCGCGCGGTCGCGGAGTTGTCCACGAAGGCGTCGACGCCCTTGCCGAGAGAGACCGAGTTGACCAGCCGGTCGAAGAAGACGGAGTCGCCGCCGACGATGTCGATGTCGGCGTTCTCCAGGCCGGTCGCGAGGACGGTGGCCTGCGCCTCGGCGACCTGCCGCTGGGCGTCGAGCCCGGCCAGCCGGATCTCCTTCTCCGCCTGCAGGCGGAGCCGGTACTCCTCGTGGCCGCGGGAGGCGTCGTCGAGGGCGGCCATCGCCGCCGCCTTCTGGGTGAGACCCTCCGCCTCGGCCTTGAGCTTCTCCCCGATGGCCGTGGCCTCGGCGAGCGCCTTGGCCCGTGCGCCCTCGGCCTCCGCGCGCAGCCGTGCCTCGGTGCCCTCCGCCTCGGCGCGCATCCGCGCTCCGGTGGCCTCGGCCTCGGCGCGGCCCGCCTTCTCGATGACGTCGGCCTCCTTGTCGCGCACCTGGACCTCGGCGAGGCCGGCCGCTGCGCTCTCCGCCTGGACGCCCTCCGCGAGCCGGAGCTTGGCGCGGGCGTCGAGGTCCGCGGACTTCAACCGGGCCTCGGCGAGGGTGAGTTGTTCGGCCGCGCGGTGCTTGGCGGCGGCCTCCGCCGCCTCGGCCGCCTTGATGTCCTTGACCAGCTTCTCCTGGGCTTCGGCCTCCGCCGCGATGATCACCGACTGACGGCCGCGCTCGGCCTCCTCGACCACCCGCAGCTTCTTGATGGCCTCCTCCTGCTCGGCGACCGTGCGGTCCACGGCGATCCGCTCCCGGATGACGTCCGCGACCTCGCGGCGCTCGGCCTCGACCTCCTTGTCCTTGGCGATCCCGGACAGTGAGGTCTCGCGCTCCCGGGCGATGACCTCGAGGAGCCGGTCCTTCTCGATGCGTTCGTTCTCGACGGCGATGACCCGCTCACGGTTCTTCTGCGCGACGGCGATCTCCCGCGCCTGGTTCTCGCGCTGGACACCGAGATGCTCCTCGGTGCGCAGGAACGCGGTCTGCGCGCCCAGGCGTTCCTCCTCCTGCACCTTCGCCGTGGTGGCCTCCTCGCGGGCCCGCAGCGTCTCGACCTCGCGGCGCTGCTTGATCTCCGCCTCGGCCTGGCGGCGCTCCAGTTCGAGGATGGTCTCCCTGGCGTCGACGTTCTGCCGGGTGATCTCCTTCTCCTCGGTGCGCTGGAACTCGTTGGTGCGCACATGCTCGACCGTGGTCAGTTCGGTGATCTTCCTGATGCCCTGGGCGTCGAGGATGTTCGCCGCGTCGAGCTGCGACATCGGCGTCTGCTCCAGGAAATCGATCGCCGCGTCGTCGAGGTGGTAGCCGTTCAGGTCGGTGCCGATGACCTGGATGATCCGGTCCCGGAACTCCTCGCGCTTGGTGTAGAGGTCGACGAAGTCGAGCTGTTTGCCGACGGTCTTCAGCGCTTCGGAGAACTTCGCCGCGAAGAAGTCCTGGATCGCCGCGGCGTCGCTCGCGGTCTGCGTGCCGATCGCCTGCGCCACCTTGATGACGTCCTCGACCGTCTTGTTGACCCGGACGAAGAAGCTGATGTGGATGTCGGCGCGGATGTTGTCCTGGCAGATCAGCCCCTCGCGGCCGGTGCGGCGGATCTCGATGGTCTTCACCGAGATGTCCATGTATTCGGCCTTGTGCAGCACCGGCAGGACGACGGCGCCGGTGAAGGTGACGTCGACCTTCTTCGTCTTGGAGATGATCAGCGCCCGCCCCTGCTCCACCTTGCGGAACAGTGTGCTGATCATCAGCAGCGTCGTGATCATGATGAGCAGGACCACGGCCACGAGCACGCCGAGACCCACGGTGATGGCATCCATGAGAGTCCTTGGGGACAGAAGCAGAAGAGTGCGAAGGCGTAACAGGGCGAAGTGCTCAGGTGACGTACTCGGGCGCCGCGCTCACGTCGGCCCGCGCGGATCGAGCGCGGTGTCGTAGGGCGCGACCCAGAAGAACTCGCCGGCCTCGTCGTAGGCGTACAGCAGTCCCGTACAGCCGCTGCCGAGCACCTCACCCGCGGTCTGGCGGACCTGGACCACCGCCGTGGAACCGTCCGCGGCCGCGACCTCGGCCTGCCCGAAGCCGGCGTCCACCCGGCCCGTGCGGATGGTGCAGGTCAGGCCGACGAAGTCCAGGCGGGAGGGCCCGGGGCCGTCGGGGAAGAGGCGCTGCAGCGGCCGTACGAGCAGGCGGGTCAGCCGCCAGGCGAGCAGCGGCGCGGCCGCCAGGATCGCCAGCCGGGTCAGACCGCGGACGAGGGCCGAGGGCATCAGCGGGTCGAGCAGCACGGTGGCGCTGAGGCTGAGGAACCAGGCGAACGCCGTCAGCAGCGAGAACGGGATCGTCACCGGCACCCCGCCGAACCTCAGGGCGGGGGCGTGCGGATGGGCGTGGGCGTCGAAGCCGTGCGACTCCGCGGCGCCGATGGCCACCAGCAGCCAGAAGGCGACGACCACCATGAGGGCCGACGTGAACAGGACGGTCGGAAAGCCGACGGAGGCCGCGAGAAACGCACTCACTCACCCCACCCCCGACCTTCCTTGCCGTGCACGGCTCCCCTCCGGGTTTCGGTGCCGTACACCCTGCCGGTGTCCGGCACCGAAACCATCCGCCGTGCTCCCCTCGGGCCATCCTGCATGCCCTGAACTCGCCCTCGCATTGCCGGTTTCCGGCAGTGTTCACTAGGGTCTGCATGCCGGTGACCGTCAAGAAAACGTCACCGGGGCATCAGGAAACCGGGGGCGAAGTGACGGAGCGGGACATACCTGGGCAGTATCTGGACGGCTATGCCCAGCTCCTGGCGGACGTCTCGGCCACCGGCCGGCGTCTCACCCGCGACGAGATCGAGTCACGGCGCGCCCTCGGCGAACAGGCCGCCCACGCGGGCCACACCCTGCGTGTCCTCATCACCGCGCACCTGACCGCCACCCGCGTCGCCTGGCCCGACACGCCCGGCTCCTCCGACAGCACCCTCGCCGCTGTACAGCAGGTCATCGACGCCTTCGCCGAGGGCTACGAACGCGCCCAGCGCGTCGCCGTCCGCCAGGAGGAGGCGGCACGGCGGGAGTTCATCGACGATCTTCTGTACGGCCGCAGCGATCTGGGCCGCCTCGCCGAGCGCGCCGAGCGCTTCGGCCTGCGGCTGTCCCACACGCACGCCGTCGCCGTGGCCCAGGGGCCGCTCGCGTACGACGAGGGCGCCGCGGCGTCGCGCCAGGTGGAACAGTCCCTCATCGCCCGTTTCGGGGACCGCAGCATCCTGCTGACCACCAAGGACGGCCGGATGCTGTGCATCGCCCCGGGCGACCAGGACGACGTGCTCGCCTACTTCGCCAAGCAGGCGTACGCGGCCACGGAGGGCGGACGCATCGCCATCGGCCGCGCCCAGCCCGGCGCCGGCGGTGTCGTCCAGTCCTACGAGGAGGCCCTCAACGCCCTCGACCTGGCCGATCGCCTGGAGCTCGACGATCCCGTCCTGCACGCCGCCGACCTGCTCGTCTACCCCGTCCTCACCCGTGACCGCCAGGCCATGGCCGATCTCGTCCTCAGCGCCCTCGGCCCGCTCACCGGCGCCCGTGGTGGCGCCGGGCCGCTCCTGGCCACCCTCGCCGCCTACTTCGACTGCGGCTGCGTGGCCGCCGAGGCCGCCCGCAGGCTGTCCCTGAGCGTGCGCGCCCTGACCTACCGGCTGGAACGCATCCACCAGCTCACCGGGGCCAACCCGGCCGACCCGGCGCACCGTTACACGCTCCAGACCGCGGTCATCGGTGCCCGGCTGCTCGACTGGCCCGCCCAGCGCCTCTGAGCTCTCCGCCGGCGCGGCTGCGGGAACCCTGACCGCCCACTGGATCTCTCACCTCATGTGACACACCGCACAGAGCAGAGCGCAAAATCTTCTCTGCTCGATGATGGATCCGTGCGGCACATCCGTATCCCTGGGCGTACGAGTCGCTCAAGGTCGGAGGCGTCATGCCCATCTCCCGTAACGTGGCAGGGTCCGTTTTCGTGTTCGGCGCGCTGGGGCTGACCCTCACCGCCCTCGCGTACCCCGCCATGCTCGGGGTCCAGACGACGTCCAGCTCGCAGGACCGCATCATCGCCAACACCCAGTGGGGGCCGCTCACCGAGGCGGACCGCGACTTCGTGGTGAAGGTGCGTGCGGCCGGGCTGTGGGAGTACCCCCTCGGTGAGATAGCGCTGCAGAAGGGCACGACTCCGGAGATGAAGGAGGCGGGCCGGCACCTGATCGTCGGGCACGCCGGGCTCGACGCCGCATGCCGCAAGATCGCACCCGAGCTGGGCATCACCCTGCCGAACCAGGCGTCCCCGCAGCAGCAGCAGTTCGTGGCGACGGCGTCCGCGGCCAACGGCAAGGAGTTCGACTCCACCGCGGTCAACATCATGCGTGTGACGCACGGCCAGATCTTCCCGGTCATCGCCAAGATCCGCGCCAACACCAAGAACTCCCTGGTGCGTCAGCTGGCCGTACAGGCCAACTCCACCGTCCTCGACCACATCACGGTTCTGGAGAAGACCGGACTGGTCAACTTCGACCAGGTCAACTTCCAGCAGACCACCCCGCCCAAGCTCCCCAAGGACCAGATGACCCCGCCGGCCCCGCAGCCGGGCTCCCCCATCCTCGTACTCAAGCCCCGCCCGGACCTGAACGTGAACACCGCCTCACCCGCGCCCACACCGACGGTCCGCTGAGGGGCCGCCGAGGCGGGCCCCCTACCCCAAAACAGCGTGGCGACACCGGTGAGCGCCCGCTGAACCGGTTCCGGCCGGGCGACGCAGGATTCACCTGCGCATTCCTGGTTAGCCGGACGGTGTGAGCGACAAGGCGTGCGTCGGCGAAGCGAGCGGGGCGGCCGGCCCGCGAGCCCGCCCCCGGGTACGGAGACACCCGTGAACCGGCCGGGGAGCAGGGCCCACGGCGGATGGCAGCGGCTCGGCCTCACCGAGCTCCTCCGGCGCGGCAAGGAGCTGGAGCTGCTGCACCGCTCCATGGGATTCGCCACGTTCGCCCTGGTCACCCTGGCGCCGCTGCTGATCGTGGTGGCGGCGGCCGATCCGCTGGGGCACGGCGGATTCGCGCTGTGGCTGGTCGACGGGATGGGCCTGTCGGGCCGCTCCGCGCACGCCGTCACGCATGTCGTCAGTCCGCCCCGCAAGGTGGTCGACACCGCCACGGTCTGGAGCGTCGCGCTCCTCGCACCGTTCGGCCTGGCCTTCGCGTCGAGCGTGCAGAACGGCTACGAGAAGATCTGGGGGCTGACCACCCGGCCGTGGCACCGGATCTGGCGGCAGACCGTCTGGCTCGGCATGCTGACCCTGTATCTCTACCTCCAGGTGGAGACCAGGACGGTCCTGGAGGGCACGGCCCGCATCGTCCTCGGCTCGGTGACCGGCCTGCTGTTCTTCTGGTGGGGACCGCGGTTCCTCCTCGGTCGGCGGGTCCGGCGCCGGGAACTGCTCCCCGGCGCCGTCGCCACCATGGCCGGCCTCGTCGGGCTCAGATGGTTCTCCACCCTGGTGTTCACGCCACTCGTCGCCTCGAACGCGATCAGTTACGGCGCCGTGGGCACCATCCTGGTGGTGGAGTCCTGGTTCACCGGCGTCGGATTCGTGATCTACGGCGGCGCCCTGCTGGGCCGCCACCTGTGGCACCGGTTCGGGCCCGCCGAGGAGTCCTCCCGCCGGACCGAGCCGGACGGGCCCGGCTCGGAGGGGAACGGCTCGGAGGGGAACGGCTCGCAGGCACCGGGCCCGGAGACGGCCGACTCCTCCGACGCGGACCGGCAGGCGTCCTCCCCTCACTGGACCCGCTGAGGCCGCTTCCCGCCCCTGGACGCTGAGGCCGCCTCCCGTCAGGCGTGGGTCAGTCCGCCGTCCGCACCTCCACGGCAAGATCGTTGTCGACGGTGTAGTAGGGGCGCACCAGGGCAGCGCCGACCGTGGCCGCCGGGTACACGAAGATCTCCTTGCGGTCCGCCACGTCGTCGAGCAGCCGGGCGACCCGCACGAGCGGGGCCTGCGCCGCAGGCCGGACGAAGACGTCCCAGACACGGTTGCCACCGCCCCCGGTAGCCAGCTCCTCGCAGTCGAACGTGAAGGAGAAGTCCCGTCCGTCGCCCTCGGCCCGCGCCCCGAGGGTCCGTACGACGCCGTCCCCGCCCCGCAACCGCAGCCGTACGGCGGCTCCATCGGCGAGCGTGGCGCCGTGCAGGCGGGCCCTGACCGTCATTGTCGTCGACCCGGACGTGACAACGATGCCGTCGGCTTCCGCGTGGGCGGTGCGCAGCCAGGCCCGCAGCGCGAGGTAGCCGTCCTTGGTGACGTACGGGACCCGGACGGCCACCGGCGACGGCCGGTCACGGACGTGTCCGTCGACCAGGGAGCGCAGATCCCGCAGCCCGGGGCGCAGCCGCTCTCGCTCCCCTCCCGGTTCCCGCAGCAGGTAGACGTCCCAGCGGCCCTCCGCGAGTGCGGGCCGCGGCTCCAGAACGGCCCGCCGGCGCTCGCCTCCGGCCGGTTCCAGGTCGAGGAGGTGAAGGGTCTTCTCGGGCTGCCCCTTCTTGGGGCGCAGCCGCAGCAGGAGCTGCGGCCGGCTCGCCGAGGGGAGCGGCAGGCCGAAGGTGATGCGGCCGTCGGCGTCGACCGTGCAGCCGACCCGCGGCCGTACGGCGCGCTGCGCTCTCGTCGCCGTCCCTTCCGCGTCGCGCTGCACTCCGGTCCCCGCCCCTTCTCCCACTGTCGCCTCTGCCTCTGCCTCGCGTTGCGCGCTCATCCCCGCCCCCTCCGTACCGTGCGCAGTGCACTGCCGACCGCGGCACGGGCGGCGTCGCGGGCCGCGAAGCCCTGGCTGACCAGGACGCCGTTCATCCGGCCGCGTTCCCGTGCGACGCGTCGGCCGCCCTTCCTCGCCGCGATCGCCTCGTCGAGGAGTCGCTCGGCCTGCGCCACCACCGGGCCCGGGGCGAACCGTCCCGCGTTCTCGACGGCCCTGCGGCTCATCCGGTGGCGCCTCTCGTCGTCGCGGACGAGTTCCAGCAGGGCGGCGCCCATCGCGTCACGGTCCCCCACGGGCACCAGCCGGCCGTCCGCACCGTCCTCGATGATCTCGCCCGGGCCGTACGGGCAGTCCGTGCTGACCACCGGCAGTCCACAGCGCATCGCCTCGACGATGGTCATGCCGAACGGCTCGAAGTTGGAGGCGGCCGCGCCGATCGAGCCCTTGACCCACTCCGCCTCCATGGGGGCCGCCGCGCCCATCAGGAAGACGTTGTCGTGCAGCGCCAGGTCCGTCACGAGGCGGCGCAGCCTGTCGTGCTCCTCGCCCTTGCCGTAGATGCGCAGCTTCCAGTCCGGGTGCTCGGCCGCGACCAGGGCGAACGCCTCGATGAGCAGGTCGTAGCGCTTCACCGGGACCAGCCGGCCGGCCGCGACGACCACTTTCGCGGTGCCGTCGGCGACGGGCAGTTCGGGATCGGGAACGCTGTTCGGAAGTGCTTCCACACGGACGCCGGGCAGCCGCATCTTGCGCCGGTAGGCGGCGGCGTCCGCCTCGGTGACCGTGGTGAGCGCGTCGAGCCGGCGGTAGGCGCGGCGCAGAGCGGTGCGCAGCGCCGGCGGGTGGTTGTCGAGGGTGAGGTGTTCCTGCCCGAGGCGCACGACGTGCTGCGGGGCCTGGAGGGCGAGGTGCACGTTGAGCCCGGGCCGGGTGCCGATGACCACGTCGGCGTCGGTCGATTCCAGGTAGGCGCCGATCCGCTGGTCGGTCAGCTCGCTGTACTGCTGGTAGCGGTACTCGGCGGCGGGAAAGACCCGGGCCGGCCGCTGGTACAGCGGATGTTCCTGCTCGTGGCGGAGGTCCACCAGTGGCCGTAGCGACACCCTCGGGTCCAGGGTGAAGTTCGGATCCTCGCGGTGCCGCAGCACGGAGACGATCTCCACGTCGTGGCGCTCGGCCAGCGCCTGGGCCAGGTTGAACGTGGTGGTGATCGTGCCCCCGATCCCGTAGGCGTTGTGTATCAAGAAAGAGACCTTCATGGCGGACTAGACCGCCCCAAGTCCCCTACAGTTGCCCACCGTTACCGCTTCGTGGCCCTCGCCCGCGGTGCTCCGCTCATCCGGCGGAGACGGCACCTCACCCCGCGTTCGTCGTGGTGAACCCGTCCTTGGCCTTGTCGAAGACAGGACGGTAGGTGTCCCAGCGTGCGTCGGGCGCCGAGAGGTAGAGGTCGTACTCCCGGCCGCCCTCGCGTCCGAAGCCGAAGTCGATGGCACGGAACAGCCGGGCCCGTCCCTGGAAGGTGAACTCCCAGACGGCTGCGGGCAGTTCGCGGTACGAGGTCTTCTCCAGGCGCAGCTTGCGGTAGGTCGAATAGTTGACCTTGGTGTTCGCCTCGATGCTCTCGAAGTGCGTCACGGGGTTCGGCCCCGCGGGATCCACCATGCCGATGGTGAGCTCCGCCAGGCCGGACGGGTCGGTGTACTTGACCTGCTCGGACGTCTTCGTCCTGGCCTTCCACCCGTCCGGCACCGGGAAGGACACACCGAGGCCCTTGTCGCTGACGAGGTGGTAGCCCTGGGGCACGGGCGGAGGGGTGTACGTCGGCGTGGCCGAGGCGGAGGCCCCCGCGCCCCCGCCCCCGTCGCCGTGGAGCGCGTAGTAGAGGCCGCCCGCCACGGCCGCGGCCACGGCCGTCACGGCCACGACGGCGCGGAGTGGCCCGCGCCGCTTGCCGCCGCGGCGTCGGCGGCCGCCTCCGTCCCGTGTCCGGTCGGCGTCGGGTCCCTCGGGCGTGGTCGGCTCCGGTGCCACGCGGGTGGCCGCAACCCCACCATCTCCGAAGCCGTTCCCGTCCAGCGGGCCGTTCCCGTCCCCGAATCCCTGCCGGGCGCGGACCGTCGGCGCGGCCGCGGCCATCGGCCCGCCCTCCCGTACGACGCGCAGTGCCCGTTCCGTCTGCTCGGCGCTCGGCCGCTCGTCGGGTTCCTTGACGAGCAGCGCCTCGATGAGGGGCTCCAGCGCTCCGGCCTGCTTCATCGGCGGCAGCGGGTCGACGGCGATCGCGTACGCCGTCTCGACCGCCGTGACCTTGCGGAACGGGGGCCTGCCCTCCACCGCCTGATAGAGCGTCGCTCCCAGCGCCCACAGGTCGGAGGCCGGGCCCGGGGTGCGTCCGCGCATCCGCTCAGGCGCCATGTAGTCGATGGAACCGACCATCTCGCCGGTCTTGGTCAGCGTGGACGTTCCGGTGGTCAGGGCGATGCCGAAGTCGGTGAGGACGACGCGGCCGTCGGCGGCGAGCAGGACGTTGCCGGGCTTGACGTCCCGGTGCAGTACGTCGGCGGCGTGCGCGGCGCGCAGCGCGGCGACCATGCCCTCCCCGATGCGGGCGGCCTCCTCGGGCGGCAGGGTCCGGCCGCCCTTGAGCAGGTCCGCGAGCGTTGCGGAGGGGATGTACTCCATGACGATGCAGGGCAGTCCGTCGTCGTCCACGACGTCGTGGACCACGACCACGTGCGGATGCGCGATCCGGGCGGCGCTGCGCGCCTCGCGACGGGTGCGCTCGTACACGGTGGCGAGTTCGTCGTGGCTCAGATGCGGGTGCTCGTGCAGTCGCTTGAGCGCGACCTGCCGGTCCAGGACCTCGTCCTGGGCACGCCAGACCGTGCCCATGCCGCCCTGTCCGATCCGCTCCACCAGCCGGTACCGCCCGGCGACGAGCCGTCCCTCGTCCGACACAGCCCAGCCTCCGGCAACCTTGTTCACGTCCGATCGGTTCCGCCACAATAACCGCCGCAAATTTCCGGCATGCCGACGGCACCCGTGATTCCCGGTCTCTTACGGCGTCACGGACAGCCCCGGCCCGGCGCGGCGCACGCCCGCCGCCGTCGACGCAGGCTCGTCGCAGACACCGTCCACTTCGTTCGCGCCGTCCGCCCGGCTCCGTGCGGCGAGTCCGCCCATACTGGCTGTACCGCACAGTCAATGGGAAGGGCCGATCGTGATCAGCATCCGGGCGCACACGCTCAACGACAGTACGAGGATTCCCGCCCTCGGGCTGGGCACCTGGCCGATGGACGACGCACAGGCGGAGCAGGCGGTGGGCGACGCCCTGGCCATGGGCTATCGCCTCGTCGACACGGCGACGAACTACCGCAACGAGACCGGGGTCGGCCATGGTGTCGCCCGCAGCGACGTCCCTCGCGAGGACGTGGTGGTCACGACGAAGCTGCCGGGCCGCCATCACGGCTACGAGGAGACGCTCGCCTCGTTCGAGGAGTCGCGCAGGCGTCTCGGGCTGGAGTACGTGGACCTGTACCTGATCCACTGGCCGCTCCCCCGCGTCGGCAAGTACGTCGACTCCTGGAAGGCGATGATCAAGCTCCGCGAGGACGGGCTGGTCCGCTCGATCGGCGTCTCCAACTTCACGCCCGAGCACCTCGAACGACTGGAAAAGGAGACCGGCGTCCTGCCGTCCGTCAACCAGGTCGAGCTGCACCCCTTCCTCCCGCAGGACGAACTGCGCTCCTTCCACGCCGAGAAGGGCATCCTCACCGAGGGCTGGAGCCCCCTGGGCCGCGGCACCCGGCTGCTGGACGACCCCGCCGTCGCCGCGGTCGCCGAGGCCCACGGAGTGACGCCCGGCCAGGCAGTGCTGCGCTGGCACACCCAGCTCGGCGCGGTCCCGATCCCCAAGTCCGGCGATCCCGGGCGCCAACGCGAGAACCTGGACGTGTTCGGCTTCGAGCTCTCCCTCGCCGAGATGGGGGCCATCGCCGACCGTCCGGAGAAGCGTATGGGCGGGGATCCGGAGGTGCATGAGGAGTTCTGACGGGCCGCACCACCGATTCGGCAGACGGTCGTACGGCCACGGCAGGCACGGCCGTGGCGTACGGGCTGACGGGCCGGTACCCGGTCGGGCAGTGCGCCTGAGCAGGAACGGCTTCCGCGCACACCCGGCCGGGCACCTCGCGGGTGCGGTGGCCCCGTGCGGCTCACTTCACCTGCGGGGATGCCGTGTCGGCGGTGTCCTTCCGCGGGCGCGACGCGTGGGCCACGAGGAACAGGAAGAGTCCGCAGGCCGCGACCAGGACCCAGCCCGGGCGGGACGCATGGGCGAGCCTCGCCGGCCCGACCCCCGTGACCAGCCCGCCGGCGACGGCGATACCGAGCGCGGAGCCGAACTGGCGCGCGGTGGACGTGATCGCTCCCGCCACACCGGCCCGGGCCGGAGGCAGCCCGCTCACCGCGGTGTTGGTGATCGGCGCGTTGGCGAAGCCGAACCCGATGCCGATGAGCAAGTAGGCCGGCAGGAGCAGCCGTACGTTCGTGTGCTGATCGAGCCCGACCAGGCAGAGCCCGCCCGCCGTGATGAATCCGCCCGCCAGGACAAGCGGCAGCCGCGGGCCGACACGACCGACCAGCCGGCCGGACACGGGGGCGCAGACCGTCGCTCCGACGGCCATGGGCAGGGTCGCCACCCCGGCGGCCAGTGGTGTCCAGCCCCGCGTGTGCTGGAGGTAGAGGGTGTTGAGCAGCAGGGTCGCGTTCAGGGCGACGAACACCGCCACGGCGCCCAGCACCGCGCTGCTGAAGGCCGGACGCCGGAAGAGCCGCGGGTCCATCAGCGGCTCGGGCCGACGGGACTCCGCCCACACGAACCCGACCGCCGCCAGGGCAGCGATCGCGTACGCGGCCAGCGCCGTGGCCGATGTCCAGCCGATGTGCGGCCCCTCGATGAGAACACCGACCGAGACCCCGATGACCACGGCCAGCAGGGCCTGTCCCGGCAGGTCGAGCCGGCGGGCCCGCGGCGCCCGGGACTCGGGCACGAAGACCGTGCTGAGCACCAGCGCGGCGACGATGACCGGCGCATTGATCCAGAACACCGACCGCCACCCGAGCCCCTCGATGAGAGCGCCGCCCGTGACGGGGCCGACAGCCATGCTGAGCCCGAAGACCGACGCCCAGACACCGATCGCCTGCGCTCGCTCCTTGGGGTCGGGCATCGCGTTCACCACGATCGCGAGCGCCACGGGACTGAGCATCGAGGCGCCGACCCCCTGAACGGCACGGGCCGCGATGAGCACACCCACCGAAGGGGCGACCGCACAGAGCAGCGAGGCCGCGCCGAACACGACCAGTCCGGACTGGAAGACCCGTCGGCGTCCGAACCGGTCGGCGAGCGCACCGGAGGAGACCAGGAGGCCGGCCAGGACGAGGGTGTAGGCGTCCACGGTCCATTCGAGACCACGGGTCCCGACGTCCAGGCCTCGCCCGATGGCGGGCAGGCCCACGTTGACGATGGTGGTGTCCAGGCCCACCAGGAACATGCTCAGGCAGCAGACGGCCAGCACCGTCCAGCGCCTGCGCGCACTCAGAACGGGCTGAGCGAGTTCAACGGGCTTTACGGGCTGAACTGGCTGAATCGTCGCGGTCATGGCCCACCTCTCACATCCGGGAGCATCTGCCCGGCCATGCTCCGGCCGGACCGCGGCAGCGACCCATCGAATTTGCGAAGACCGCAAAACGAGCCCGCACAATGGCTCCATGGACGAGGAGCTGGAACAGATACTCGACGGCATCGGACCCCGGCTGCGCACCCTGCGCCGGGACCGGCGGCTCACGCTGGAGTCGCTCGCGGTGACGACCGGGATCTCGGTGAGCACGCTGTCCCGTCTGGAGTCGGGCAAACGGCGCCCGACCCTGGATCTGCTCATCCCGCTCGCGCATGCGCACCGCGTCGCGCTCGACCAACTGGTCGCCGCACCGGCCAGCGGTGACCCCCGGGTTCACCTCAAGCCCCTGCGCAAGAGCAACGGCAGCGTCCTCGTGCCCCTGACCCAGTACCCGGGCCGGGTGCAGGTGTTCAAGCAGGTGCTTTCTCCCCGCGAGCCGAAACTTGTCACCCACGACGGCTACGAGTGGCTCTACGTTCTGGCGGGCGAACTGCGCCTGATCCTCGGAGAACGCGACTGCACCCTGCGTCCCGGCGAAGTGGCCGAGTTCGACACCAGGGAACCGCACTGGTTCGGCCCGGCGGACCTCAACGCCGTAGAGATCCTGCATCTGTTCGGACCGCGCGGCGACCAAGTAGTCGTCCGCGCAAGCCCCTCCACGAACGATCCCGCCTGATGCCGTGGGACCTGTTTCAGCCAGGGTCACCGGGCGTCTTGACCGTGCGATTGGTGTAGTCCACTCTTGCCGCTGCACGGGGGTCGGAGACTGCCGTCCGGAGGCTGATGATGAGCGTTCCCAAGCGTGCCCGGTTGCCGCGAAGGGCCCCGTGGCGGCTGCCGCGAAGACCTCTCGGGCGGGCGCGAGGAGCCGTCGCCTGCGCGGCGGCCACTGTGGTCGTCGCACTACTCGGCCCCGGCGGTACGGCCATGGCGCAGCCCTCGACGTCCACGGACGCGTTCAACAGCCTGACCTCGCAGAGCCACCCCGACTGGATGGGCGGAGCGTCCGACGCCCTCGGCCTGGGGAACATGTCGCTGCCGGGCACACACGACACGCTGGCCATCCACGGCGGTTCCCTGTTCCCGTCCGCGTACGAGGCCCAGGAGAACCACGGCGACAGCGCGGCAACCCTCACGGCCCAACTGAACGCCGGAATCAGGGCGATCGACATCCGCGTACGCGTCGTCAACGGCGGGACCGCGTTCGCCATTCACCACAGCGACGTGTACCAGAACGCCAACTTCGACGACGTACTCGCCAGGACCCGGGACTTCCTCGCCGCACACCCCACAGAGACCGTCCTGATGAACCTGCACGGGGAGTGCGACGCGGACACCACCGAGGGCGGCAGCGGCAGCGGTTCGATCGGCCACTGCGCCGACGACCCGTCGAACACGACGACCGAGGACCGAACCCGCATTTTCAACGGATACGCGTCCCGCTACCCGGGCCTGTTCTACGCGCCCACCGTGACCGGCAACTCCACCGCGGCGACACCCACGCTCGGGCAGACCCGCGGCCGCATCGTGCTGACCCAGTTCACCGGACCCCGCGGGCAGGTCTACGGCGGCTACGGGCTGACGCAGCTGACCAGCGGCGACTGGGGCCAGTACGTGGAGAACGACTGGACCCAGTGCGGCCTGGACACCAAGTGGAACGAGGCCCGGGCCAACCTCGCCAAGGCGGCCGGCGACTCCTCGGGCGCCCTGTACATCACCTACACCTCCGCCAACTGCGCCCCGTTCGGGGCCACTCCGGCCGACGTCGCCGGTGGCTACGGCGGCGGCTCCGGCCTGGACCAGCGGACGCTGGACTACCTGAGCGGCGGCGGTTCGGGCCGTACGGGCATCCTGATGACCGACTTCCCCGGGCACGCGCTCATCGCCGCGATCATCCGCCGTCAGCCGGGCGGCCTGAGCGGCTCCGTCTCCTCGGGCCTCACCGGCAAGTGCCTGGACGCGTACGGCGGTTCGGACTTCAGCGGCACCAAGGCCGACCTGTGGACGTGCAACGGCAGCGCCGCCCAGCACTGGACCGCGGCTGCGGACGGGAGCGTACGCATCGGCGGCGCATGCCTCGACGTGACGGGAGGAAGCAGCGCCGACGGAGCCCTGGTCCAGCTGTGGACCTGCACGGGTGGCGCCAACCAGCGCTGGACCCAGGGCGCGGGCGGGCGGCTGATCTCGGACCAGTCCGGCAAGTGCCTGGACGTACCGGGTTCGTCCACGGCCGACGGAGCGCAGCTGGAGATATGGACGTGCCACGGCGGCGCCAACCAGCAGTGGTTCCTGCACTGAACCTCACCCCCGACGCCACGAGCGTGGCGGACCGCGAAACGCGTACGGATCACGATCGATACGATATGGACACGATCGATGCGATTGTCTGTACGAGCGTGGCAGGGGGAGAAGCGACTTGCTCCGAACGGCGGAGGGACGTCGTGGCCAGGACGGGGACGACGTTGCCTCGGGCGAAGGGCGGGACGGCGAGGGACCGCCACCGGCCTCGGATCCCGGGAGCGACGACAGCAGCGGCCCCGTCGGCAACAGCACCGGTGACGACAGCCCGCACAGAACCGGCGGCGACGTGCCGGGCAGGGCGGGCGCCGCGCTGCGCCGGTTCCTCCGGTTCGTGGGGCGCACGCTCTACGGGGAGTTCCAGGGCATGGTCGTCGATCCGGTGCGGCAGCTGCTGCGCCGCGGGCCGTCCGCGCTGTCGCTGGCGCTCGTGGCCGTCTTAGGGGTCATCTTCTTCCACGCGATCGCCCAGCGGCAGGCCGGCGCGGAGGTGGTGCGACTGATCGGTGGCGTACAGGGCGACCTGTCCCTTCCGCTGGCGCTGCTGCGTACGCCCGTGTCGCTGTACGTGCCCGCCCTCGACCTGCCGGTGTGGGCGGGCATCACCCAGCTCTTCCTCGCCTTCGCGCTCGCCGAACTCACCCTTGGCCGGGCCCGCACGCTGGCCGTCGCCTACGCCACCACTCTCATGGGCACCCTCACGGTCCGGGTGATGCTCGCTCTCGGGCCTGGCTGGTGGGGGCTGGGGCTGCCGCCCGAGGCGGGCCAGGTGCTCGACACCGGGCCGTCCGCCGCGGTGGTGGGCCTGTTCACCTACCTCTCGGTCGTCCGGCGCGCGCCCGTCGTCTTCACCCTCACCGGCGGTTCGATGGTGTGGGAATCGATCACCCACCCGAACCTGGCGGGGCGCGAACACCTCATCGCCGTCGGCGGCGCGATCCTCCTCGGCCTTCTGCACGGACGCGGCCAACCCTGGCGGGACGCACTGACGGCCCGGCTGCGGTCCTGGACATCGCGCGGCAAAGAGCCCGAGGACACACTCTCCGCGGCAGACGAGTCGCACCCGTCGGCTCCGGAGCCTGTTCCCGCCTCCCCGCCCGGGATCCCGCACAGCGGTCGATGCCACGGCTGACGGTTTGGCGACCGGCGAAGTTCGGCCGTTTTTCGCACGCACGTGCGTGTGCCCGGCGCATTATCCGAACGTATCCGCGACAAGACGGACGGGGTCGGTCCATCCGTTGTCCCGTCCGTGACAGCCCCGTTGAACTGTGGCGCGGGCCGGCGCGCCCCGCGGGCGGGCGCTCTCCCCCGTACACGTCATCACAGGCGGAATCCGGTAGGAGGCCCGGATTCCGCCTGCCCGGCGGTGTCGCGTTCCTGCCGGGGCCGCCCGACGCGGACTGTCGCCGGGCGGCTGCCATGCGCTGCACTTTGTGCGGAAACCGTGTGCGCGGCAAGGGGGATGTGCGGTGAGACGCGACGCGTTCCGGGTGCCCAGGCATCCGTCCTCGGTGGGCCTGGCCCGGCTGCGTGTGTGCCGGCATCTCGCCGTGTGCGGCCACGAGACCGGCAGCGAGGCGGCGGACGCGGCGCTCCTGGTCGTCTCCGAGCTGGTGACGAACGCCGTACGGCACGGCCCCGTGCTGGAACGGGAGGTGGAGATCGCCGTCACGGCGCTGCACGACGGATCCTGCCTGGTGGAGGTCCGCGACGAGAGCACGACCGTGCCTCACGTTCGCCCCGCGAACGACGGGCAGGGCGAGCAGGAGGAGAGCGGCCGCGGGCTGTCTCTGGTCGGGGCGCTGGCCGAGGCCTGGGGTGTGGCACGGCACCGCGACGGCCGGGGCAAGACCGTCTGGGCCCTGCTCCCCTCCCCCGCCCCACCACGCGCGACGCACTCCGAGGTGTGCGCACTGAGCCACGCCGACATCGGCACAGCCGTGCGCTGAGGCTCCGGAAGCGCCGACGCCGCCCGGCGTGCGGAACGCATCTCTTACGACAGCCAGGGCGTGGCGGTCGAGCACGGTCCCCCCGCCGTCCCGCCCCCGCGCCCTGGCGCCCCACCCCGAGCCCGCCGGGGGCGGCGTCCGATCAGCGACTGGCGCCGAGTACCTCTTCCAGCCGCAGCGTGCGCTGGACCAGGGCTCGGGCGGTGTCGATGAGACGGCAGTTGTTCCCGGCGGCGTAGACGTGCAGGGCGGACAGCGCCTCGGAGGGGCCGAGGCCGCCGTGCTCGGCGATCATGCCGGTGGCCATGTCGACCATGGACTTGACCGCGACGGCGACCTGCAACCGCGTGTGGATGTCACTCGGCCTGGTCCGCTCCACGCTCCAGTGGATCAGCGCGAGGGCGGCCACGTCGGCCAGCGCCTGCGCCAGCACCAGATCGGCCTGGGGCAGCCCGCCCGGAATATCGAGCAGCAGGTTGACCGCGCCGATCGTCTGGTGGTTGACGCGCAGGGGCAGCGCGTGCGCCGAGCGGAAGCCGGACCTGCGCGCGAGCGGCGCCCACTCCGGCCAGCGGTCGGTGTGCGCGTCGAGGTCCTGTGAGTCGACCGGCACGCCCTTGCGGTAGCACTCCAGGCACGGTCCTTCTCCGGCCTGCAGTTCCAGGAGTTCGAGGAAGCCGGTCCGCTCGTCGGTGACCGCCATGGTGCGCAGGTCACCACGGCTGGTGGCCATCATGATCCCGACCCCGTCGGCCCCGATGATCTCCACGCAGTGGCGGGCCAGCCGGTCCAGCAGTATGACCGGGTCGACGTCGTCGGCGAGGGTGTCGGACAGCCCGACGAATGCCGCGGCGAGCCGTTGTTCGCGGTTCATCACCGTTCACCGTCCAGTCCCTCTCGACCGCCGCGGTGCGGGTAGTCGTCCCGACTGCGCCTCCCCTGCGTCTCCGGCCAGAAACGCAGCTTGCGTGCGACGACGTCGTGGGCCACCTGGCTCACCGAACGCCCCTGTGCGAAGGCGCGCGCCCGCATGCGGTCCAAGGCCTGTTGCGGATCCGCGTCGAGTTGCACCATCACCATGCCGACCGCCTGGTGCACCTCGGTGTGGTCCGCCTGCGAGGCCTCTACCCATGACGCCACTCCGTCTCCGGCCACCTGTTCGACCACGTCGTGCTCCGTCTGTAGATTCAGCACGGCGAAAGTGACCGCGTCCCGCACCAGCAGGGCGATCCGCAGGGCGCGGTCCGACAGGGATCCGGTGGTGTCCCGGTACAGATCGAGGGTGCCGATCGCCATTCCGCCGATGCCCAGCGGCAGCGAGAAGACCGCCCGCGCCCCCATCCCGACGGCCTGCTGGGCGAAGAGCGGCCAACGGCGCGCGTCCCTGCCCGTGAGGTCGGGAGCCAGTACGGGCACGCCCAGGTCCAGCGCGCTCTGGCACGGCCCGTCCCCCAGGGTGTACTGCGCCTCGGCCAGCTGCCCCGACGTGTCGTCGCTTGCGCACCAGGTCGCCCGCATGACCCCGCCTCCGGAGAGGGAGACGGACGCGCCGGTCACCGGCACCAGTCCCACGCAGGCGCGGCACAGCGCCTCGGGCACCAGCCGGGCATCGACATCAGCGGAGGCGGCCGACAGCGCGCCGGTGATGCGCCGGTGATCCTGCTCCTCGGTCGGTTCGCCGCCGTCAATCTGATCGTCGCGGTGGTCGCTATGCTCGGGCCGCATCCCTATCACCCCTGCCCGGTCGCGTGCGGTCCGCGCACATGATCCATCACTATCGGCCATGAGTCAGCCCCAGGGAGCGTTGTGTGCGGAAGCCGTCGGCGAGCCGGTCACCGACGGCTGCGGCCTGGCCTTCCGGCCTGCGCGTCCACAAGGGGTCTACGTGCCGAGTGCCCACGTCTCCGTCAGGCCACCGCCCCAGGGGGCATCTTTCTTGACCATGCCACCGCCCGCGGGCGCCGATGTCGCGCCACGCCTACGTCGAGGCTTCGCAGGCGCAGTTGGCGGGAGGGCGCAGGTGACGTCATCCTGCGCCGGGGAATCGCTGCCGCCGACGCCCGTGGGCCGTACGGCAGCAGCGATTCAGGATGTTCACACCCGTGCGGCGCCGATCCGCTCCCTGGCGATGCTGCGCGGCCATCGCCGATCCTCCGTCACGGAAGCACGGGATTCCCCGTTGTGAGCCGGGGTCAGTACGGCAGCAGGCGTCCCGACGGGGTCCGCCGGTCGATCGTCGTGTCGCGCGGGGTGGTGGGCCTGCGGGTGGGGCGGATGCGGATCTGTCGGTTCATGACTGCCTCCTCATGCCTGACACGACCAGGTTCCGCGCTCACGCGGCCCGGCACATCGTGCCCGCGGAGGCTTCTGCCCTGCCCCCCGAGCAGCAGTCACCAGGAACGACGTACTCCCGGGGGAGGACGCTGACCCCTTACACACAGTCCTGGCCCTGCCTCGGCCATGCTGTTTCAGCGCTGCCCTCACGACGTACCCACCGCCGTGCGCATGGCAAACGGGAAGGGCCCCCCTATACCTGCGGCAATTTCCTGGGGCCCTGTCATGCACCACCCCTTGCCCTCGCTCTCCAGCGGGCCACCCACGCCACCCTGCAGGCCCTCTCCGCGGAACTCGCGGATCTGGACCTCACCGCGTCCGAGATCAACGCTGGCCAATCTGGCCGACGGCCACGGGCGCACCGTCTCCGAGCTGGGCGCCGCCGTCGGCACCCGTCCCACCACCCTGACCAGCGTCCTGGACCGGCTGGAGCGGCGCGGCCACATCTCCCGGGGCGCCCGCTCTGGAGACCGTCGCGCCGTACTCGTCGAACTCACGCCCTCCGGACGCCGGACCGCCGCCAGGATCCGGCAGGCGTTCACCGACCTGGAGCACCACGCGCTCGCGGCCCTGCCCGCCGAGACGGTCACCGCCCTGCGCACCGCTTTGCAAGCCCTGACGGAGGTGTCCTCGTGACGCCGCAGCCACCCCGACCACCCGACGACGACGCCTCCGCCTTCGAGGAGCTGATGGCCGAAGTCATGGCAGCCGCCGACCGGTTCGGACACCGCGAGCACATCCACCTGACCTGGCCGGCCGTGCGGCGCTGCGGTGTACCCGCCGCGATCAGCCTGGTCGGTGAGGGCATCCGCCGCACCGCCCGGTACGCGGGCGCACCGCAGAAATACCACGCGACCGTCAGCCGGGCCTGGGTGGAACTCGTCGGCCATCATGCGACCGCGCGCCCCGCGGACACACCGGGCGGCGGTGACGGCGTCGGGGACAACGGGGGTGACGGCGGGGGTGGCGACTTCACCGCCTTCGCCGAGCATCACCGCGCGCTGCTCGACAAGCGGCTGCTCACCCGCTTCCACCGCCCGTCGACGCCGGCCGCCGCGCAGGCGAGGACCGGATGGGTGGAGCCCGACCTCGCACCGTTCCCCTGGAAGCGCCTCACCTGACGTAGGGGTCGGTCGGCGGTGGGGAAGGCGGTCCGGGGCCGTCGCGACGGGCGAGTTCGCGCTCCAGCCGGTCGAAGCGCTCGTGCAGGGCCCGTGCGGTCTCGTCGCCCATGCGGTGCGCGGCGCGGCCCGCGGCCTCCGCGACCTCCGCGACCTCCGCGAGGTGTCCTCGGCGCTTCCCCTCCCGGCCGACGAACCAGGTCGCGAGGGCCGCCGTCACCATCCCGTACGTGGTGATGCCCACGCCCATCACCACGGCGGCGACGATCCGGCCCCACAGGGTGACCGGGTAGAAGTCCCCGTACCCGACCGTCGTCGCGGTCTCCACCGACCACCACAGAGCTCTCGGGTACGACGTGAGCGTGGCGCCCCGCGCACCTTCCTCGGCGGCGACCACCGCCCGGGAGCCGACGAGCAGTGTCACGGCGAGTACGGCGGTCGCGCCGCCCGCCGCCTTGAGGTGCAGCGAGCGCCCCTCGCGTCCGAGGAACAGTTCGATCGCTCTGCCGAGGAATCCGGGCAGCATGTCAGCGGCCTCCGCCGGTCCGGGTGGGGCGCCGTGCGTCGCTGCGCCCGCGCCATGGAGCCAGTCTGCGGGCGGTGATCCACGCGGGCATCCCGGGCGGGGCCGGCGCGCGAGCCGTAGCGGCCGGCGCGCCGAGGCCCCCGCCCGGTCGCGCGCCGTCAGGCGGCGTCGAGATCGTCCGCGAAGTGCCGGAAGCCGTGCCGGTCGCGGTGAATGGTCCACAGGAGGTCCGCCAGCACGGCCGGGTCCTTCCTCGGGTGTCCGGGAACGATCGCTCCCGGGACGATGAGCTGCCCGACGTGGATGCCGTCGTCGGCGAGCGTCTCGTGCAGGAGATGGCCGTACGCGCTCTCGGCGGCGAAGGCGATCGAGGTGCCGGCGCGCTCGGGGTGCGGAACCGCGGCGGTGCCGCCGTTGACGAAGAGGACGGTGCCGCGACCCAGCCGCCGCATGCCGGGCAACACCTGTCCTACGGCGGCCACGGGCCCGTACACGGAGAAGGCGATCGGCCCTGCCAGGTCGGCCGGGCCGGTCTCCAGGACCGGCCGCATGAAGTCCTTGTGCGGAACCGGACTGTACTGCAGGACCTCGATCGGGCCCAGCGCCCTGCCCGCGGCTTCCAGCGCTGCCGCGAGAGCGTCCGGATCATGTACGTCGGCGGCGAAACCGGCCGCGGTCACACCGTCCCGGGTGAGACCGGCGGCGAGCGCGTCGAGGTGCTGCTGACTACGGGAGATCAGGGCGACGTCGTGTCCCGCGCGGCCGAACCGCCGGGCGACGGCCGCTCCGAGGCCGGGGCCGGCTCCGACGATGGCAAGGGTGGTCATGTGTCCTCCTTGGGTGCGCCCTTCATGGGATCACGCGCGCGGCGCGGCGCCCCTGCGACGCGGCTGTCTCCCCTGCCGTCGGCCGCGTCTTCCCCTGCGATCCGGCCCCGCAAGTGCGGACGGGGTCGGGCGGATCATGCCGGCACGTCCGTGTCGTCCGGCGTGTCGTCCGCCGCGAAGGGGACGGGCAGTTCACCGAGCACGGTGAAGACGCCGTCCACACCGGTGATGCGCAGGACCCGCAGGATCTGCGGACTGTCGAGGACGAGCCGTACCCGGCCCTTCCGCCGCGGCGACCGCTCGCTGATCCGCAGGAGCAGCCGCAGCCCGCCCGCGTCCAGGAAGGTCACCGACCGCAGATCGACCAGAACGGCACGCCGGCGACGGCGGAGAAGGGCTGCCACGCGCGGAGCGAGTTCCAGATCCGCCCAGGCGTCCAACTCCCCGTGGAATTCAAGGAGCAAGGTGTCCGCCACCATATGGTGACGCAGTGCGAAGGTGAAGTGACGGGTGTCCATGGGCCCACCCCCAGGTGTGCTCCTCCCGCGCGGAGCGACGGCACGTCAGATGGCGCGACTGATGGATGCGGCGCCAGACGCCACCAGGGTCCGGGGTGGCACCACAGTGGTAACCCCATCGTGCCCGTAACGGACCTGTTCGTACCCTCTGTCGGGCCGTTTTCGGCAGGCGATTCCCGGGCGTACGAGTCCCGGGACGCCGTCACTCCAGGACTTCACGCAGTGGCATCGGACGGACGAGCCACCTTGCGTGCACGTGACCCGAGCTGACAGAGAATCCGTTCGGCAGGCATCAACTCACAGTAACGGGGCAGCAGCTCGATGTGCTTGCCTGCTGGGTCGAGCGACCGCTTCGGAAGCCCGAGCGTCCGCTCATGAGGCCGTGCTCTGGGGCGCGGTCCCCATCGAACGACCAGCAACCGATGGATGGAGCGATGGCACCCCCGGTTCACGAACACCAGGCCGCCGAAGCACTTCTCGCTCTCGCCGCCGCCCCGCACCAGGGTGAGGACGAGGGCGATCTCCTACGGCGACTGGCCTGTAGCGCAGTGCATGTCACCGGCGTGGACGCAGCCGGCTGCAGTCTCGCGGACGGCGGCCCGGGCCGACCCCACCGCCTGGCGGGATCCGACGACATCGCCGTTCAACTGGAGCACGATCAAATGGAGTTGCAGGAGGGGCCGGGTCTCGACACGGTCCGCTCCGGCAGCCCCTTGACCGACCTCCCGATGGTCCGTACGCACGGCCGCATCCGGTGGCCGCGGTTCACCCGCCGCGCCCTGGATGCGGGGTTCACGGCTCTCTCGGCCCTGCCCCTCACCCACCAGGACCGCGTCTTCGGGGCCTTGGTCCTCTATCACCGACAAGGCGTCCTGCACCCCGAGGACGTGCGATGGAGCCGACTCCTCGCCGACGCCGCGGGCGTCGGCCTGGCGCACCGCAGTGTTCTGCACGAGGCCCAGTGCCGCACCGAGCAGTTGCAGGCCGCGCTGCACAGCAGGATCGCCATCGAGCAGGCCAAGGGCATGCTGGCCGAACGCCTCGGCTGCACGTCCACCGAGGCCTTCGCCCTGATGCGGCGGCATGCGCGCACTCACCGCGTGAAGGTCACCGATCTCTCTGCCGAGATCGTGAGAGGACCGGCTGACACAGGACCTTTCCCGAAGCCCCCGCACTGAGGGTCGGACATCCGCCCTCCCCCTCCGGACCCTCCCGAACCGCGGAACACAGAGCCAAGGACTACCAACCCTTCGCCCGCCGGCGCCGGGCCGTGACGTTCGACGCAAACAGCGTCTGCCTCTTGTGGACGGTGCACGGGACCTGATCACGTAGCAGGGAAGACGCAGCACGCCGCCGTCGAGCACGGTGGGTCGAGACCCGGGGGCACACCGCATGACGACCGGTTACTTCACATCCGTCGAGGACGTCTCCGCGCGCCTCGCCGAGACCGGCTATCTGGCCTCGCCCGCCGTCGCCACCACCGTCTTCCTCGCCGACCGCCTGGGCAAGCCCCTGCTGGTGGAGGGGCCGGCGGGGGTGGGCAAGACGGAGCTGGCGAAGGCGGTGGCCGAGGTCGCGGACGCGCGCCTGATCCGCCTGCAGTGCTACGAGGGCGTCGACGAGTCGCGCGCGCTGTACGAGTGGAACCACGCCAAGCAACTGCTTCGTATCAGCGCCGGTCGCGACGAGACATGGGACGAGGCGCGCACGGACATCTTCGGCGAGGAGTTCCTGCTGCCGCGCCCGCTGCTCACGGCGATCCGCGGCGACGAGCCGAAGGTGCTGCTGATCGACGAGACCGACAAGGCGGACGTCGAGGTGGAGGGCCTGCTTCTCGAAGTGCTCAGCGACTTCCAGGTCACCGTGCCCGAACTGGGCACGATCGCCGCGACGCGCCGCCCGTTCGTGGTGCTCACCTCGAACGCGAGCCGTGAGCTGTCCGAGGCGCTGCGCCGGCGCTGCCTCTTCCTCCACATCGGCTTCCCCGACGAGGAGTTGGAGCGTCGTATCGTACGGCTCAAGGTGCCGGGTCTGGATGCCGCGCTGACCGAGTCCGTCGTACGGGTGGTCGGGGCGCTGCGCGAGATGGATCTGCGCAAGGTGCCGTCCGTCGCCGAGACCATCGACTGGGCGCGTACGCTGCTCGCGCTCGGCGCGGACACCCTCGACGAGACCGTCGTACGCGACAGTCTCGGTGTGCTCCTCAAGCACCAGGAAGACATCCTCAAGGCGGCCGCCAAGCTCGATCTGGACGCCGTGTGAGTGCGCCGGCCGGAGTGCCGGAGCGGCTGACCGGGCTCGTTCAGGCGCTGCGCGGGCACGGCATCCGGATCGGCACCGGCGAGACCGTGGACGCCGCGCGGGCTCTGGAGGCGCTCGGTCTGACCGACCGCGCGTATCTGAGGGAGGGCCTGGCTTCCGCGCTGCTGCACGGCACCGCCCAACGGGCCGTGTTCGACCCGGTCTTCGACCTCTACTTTCCGCGCAGTGTCGGAGCCCCGGTTCTCGACCGCGACGGCGAAAGCGATGACGAGGGGGCCGTGCGCCGCGGCGACCGGGACGATCTGCGGGATCGGCTGGCGGCCGCCCTGGCCGCCAACGACCAGGCGTTGATGGGGCAGTTGGCCGCGGAGGCGGTGGATGCCTTCGGTGCGTACGGGAGTTCACCGGGATCCTCGTCCGGGTCGGACGGCTGGTCGTCGTACCAGACGCTGGACCGGCTGCGTCCGCAGACGCTGCTGGCCCGCGTCCGCGCGAGTGTCCGTGCACAGGGCGCGCAGTCCTCCGCGGCCGCCTTCACGGACCGTCTCCTCGACGACGAACTCCGGCAGCGGATCGAGGAGTTCAGACGGCAGGTGCGCACCGAGGCGCGCCGCAGGGTGGCCGAGCGGCGCGGCAGGGACGAGATCGCCCGCCGGGCCGTCGTCCCGACCGCCGACCGGGTCGACTTCCTGCTCGCCGGACGCACCCAACTCGCCGAGCTGCGGCGGACGGTGCATCCTCTCGCCCGCAAGCTCGCCACCCGGCTGGCCGCGCGCCGCCGCCGTGCCTCGCGCGGCACCATCGACCTGCGCCGCACCCTGCGCGGCTCGCTGTCGACGGGTGGCGTGCCGATGCGTCCGGTGCTGCGCCGACGCCGCCCGGTGCGTCCCGAACTCGTGCTGCTGTGCGACGTGTCCGGATCGGTGGCGGGGTTCTCCGACTTCACGATGCTGCTGGTACAGGCGCTGCACGACCAGTTCAGCAAGGTACGAGTCTTCGCCTTCGTCAACCGGATCGACGAGGTGACCGGCCTGGTCGTGCGCGGCGCCGCCGACGCGGAGGGCCTCGCAGGCCGCATCCTTGAGCACGCCACGCTGACCGGCTGGCACGGCAGCAGCGACTACGGTGTGGCGCTGGGCGAGTTCGCGGAGCGGTACGTCGACGCGGTCGGCCCCCGCAGCTCCGTGTTCGTCCTGGGCGACGCCCGTACGAACATGAGCGACCCGAACCTCCCGGCACTTCGCCGCATCGGCGAACGGGCCCGCCGCGTCTACTGGTTGAACCCCGAGGGCACATCCCAGTGGGGCACGGGCGACTCGGCGGCCCTCGACTACGCCGAGGTCGTCGAGATGCACGAGTGCCGCAACGTCCAGCAGCTCAGCGGACTCGTGGCACGGCTGCTTCCGGTCTGACCCGGGCATATACGGAAGGAACTCGTGTCCCTCGACCGGTAAAGGACCACTCCCATGCGATACAAGGCTCGTACGGCACTGGCCGCGCTCACGCTCCTGGCCACGACCTTCGTCGGTGGAACCGCGCACGCGACGCCGCCCGGCCCCGGCGTCACCGCCAAGATCATCGCCCAGTCCACCGTGGGCGGCACCGATTACACCCTGCGCGAGATCACGGTCCCGGCCGGCGAGAGCACCGGCTGGCACTACCACGACGGCCCGCTGTACGCGGTGGTCAAGCAGGGCACGTTGAGCCACTTCGACTCGACCTGTGCGTCCGACGGTGTCTACAGAGCAGGGAGCACCATCGTGGAGCCGAGCGGCTCCGATCACGTCCACATCGGCCGCAACCTCGGCAGCGCACCGCTCGTGCTGGACGTCCTGTACGTCCTGCCGCACGGGGCGCCGTTCTCCGAGGACGCCCCCAACCCGGGGTGCTCGTTCCAGTGACCCTTCTACGGCGGCCCGGACCGTGGTGTCGAGCCATTGCCGCACGGTGAGTTCGTGCGCAGCAGCCGCCAGGGCGTCCGGGACGGCGGGGGGAATCCCACCGTGAGCGCGGTGAGCACCATCAGCGGGACGTGGCCCGACTGCCCGAGACGGTCGCGGAGTTCGCCGTCGGTCACGATCGGGTGAACGCGTCGGCGAAGCCCTCGATCAAGGTGGCCGCGACAGTGGCGCGTGGGGTCAGCAGCGCGGCACGGGCTTGCTGTACGTGGTGCCGCTGGGCGTGGCCACGTAGTGGTCCGACACGTAGTGCCCGTTGTCGAGTCCGTCCCAGACCTTGTTCGTTCCCACGACCGAACCGGGGCGCTGGCAAGTGACCCACGCCAGCGCCCCGTTGGGCGAGGTACCCACGCCGGAGTATCCGGCGCCGGGGCCGCTGCGCTCCGTGAGGCCGCTCGCCGACTCGACCTGATACGGGTACGTGCAGCGGGGCAGGGGCGGGCTGTAGCCGGTCGCGGACGGGGTGTCGACGTAGTGGTCGGCGACATAGAACCCGTTGCCGAGCTTGTCCCACACGGGGGTGCCGCCGACCTTGGGGCCGGGTGCCTGGCAGACGACCTTGAGGGCCGCGCCGGGCGCGTACGTCGCGGCGACGGGGTAGGTCGTCGAGGGGCCCGTGCGGGCGTTGACCGTCGCGGTGCCGGTCGCCTTGTACGGGAGGGCGACCGTGGCGACGGGCGCGTCGACCCGGTCGGTGTCGATGTTCACGGTGGCGCCGCCGTACGTCTCGTTGTGGCTGCCGCGGTACTGCTTGGCGCGCTGGTGCCGGGCCCACTTGGAGTCGGCGACACCGGCCCAGCCCTTGAGGGAGTCGAGCCCGTCGTAGCGCGCGACCCACAGGGCGTCCGGTCGTGCGTATGTCGACGACGTGTAGACGTCGGCGAGTTGCCTGGCGCCCAGGGTGAGGTTCATGTAGACGCCGGAGAGATACCCGAGCCGGTGCAGTTCCTTGGTCCAGGCCGAGGCGTAGTTCAGTACGGAGACGCGACACGTGCTGTTGTTCTGGGGATAGTCCTCGATGTCGTTGTAGAGGGCGCTGCCGGCCACCATGCCCAGCTTCTTGGCCGCAGCCACCGCTTGCCCGGCGGCAGCGGCGCCCTGTGACCGGGCTGTCGCCGGGCTCGTGCTGATCTTCGTGTCGGACGGCCGGGCTCCGCACGGCGGCTGCAGGCCCTTGTGGATGGGCAGCAGACGCCACTTCAGCTTCGCCACGGAGGCCACCCACGCGGCGGTCAACTGCGGTTGCGCGCATGTGCGGTTGGCGCCCGAGACGTAGACACCGAGGGCGCGGTACGGCGACGCGCTCCAGGCCTTCATGGTGGCCAGGGAAGGGGCCGTACAGGTGTCGAAGGCGAGCCCGGAGTAGCGGGTGGCGCTCGCGGCCGCCGGATAGCCGACCGGTGTGGCCGGTTCGGCCGCCGCGGGCGGGGCGAGTACCACCGCGGCGGAGCCGCCCAACACACAGGCGGACGAGACGGCGAGAAGTCGTCGAAGGGCGGAGCGCGGCTGCGGCATGACGGTTCCCCTGAGCGGCTCGGTGGAGTTGGCGCCAGGGTGGGCGCGCCCTCCATGCACGGAAAGAGGCCGATCGGCCCGACTTGTACACCGATCGACCCCTGTCCCGGGTTACGCGTCCGCGGAAGCCCGTTGGCGGCTCGTTCCGGTCCGTCCGCCGCTCCACCCGGCGAACTCCCCTGCCGTGGACCGCCGCACGGCCTCGAACGGCTTGTCGATGTCGTCGAGCCGATGCAGCCGATAGGAGTAGGAGCAGTCGCGGTGCGCGAACAGCCTTGCGCTCGTCGTGCGTGTGCGCGCCCCGGCCGTTGTCGCCGCCGAGGCCCATCTGCCGGTGACTGAGCCGCAGTACGACCGCGCCGTGTGGTGAGCCGATAGTCGTGCCGGACTCCTGGGGTGGATGCAGAACGACGACATGGCGGGACCACCGCACAGACGCGGTCGGCCGCGATGCGAGAGCATCACGGCCGACCGTCCCTTGAACAACGAACCCGTCAGGGGCTGACAGGCTTGCCGCGTCCCCAGCTCCAGGCCAGCCGGTCCGCACCGGACTGGTTGGTGGTGGCCAGCCACGGCCGGGCGGCGTCGCCGATCAGCTTCTGCAGCGAATACGTGTCGTCGGTGCGCAGGCCCGGCCAGTAGACGGACCCCATCTTCAGCTGACGGAAGGTGTCGGTGTCGGCCTGGATGAAGTTGATGGAGTTGTTGTCCGGAGTCGCCTTGTTGTAGTCGAGACCGGTGGTCATCGGTGCACCGAACTCGTCGGCGACGGTCCGGCTCGCGCAGTTGCCGATGCGCTCCTTGAGGTCGGACACCCACTGGTCGTAGGTGGCGTACTCCTTCCAGAACCCGTAGTGGTGCAGCGAGAGGTACGTGCCCTTCAGGCGCGGGTCGGCACAGACCGAGGTGACGTGGTCGTTGTAACCGGCGCCGCTGACGAACACCCGGTTGCGCGGGACCGACGGATAGGTGCCCAGCCACTTGACGGCGAGGTCGGCCCACTCGGTGTCGGTGTAGCCGTGCGGCTCGTTCATCGGCTCGAAGTAGACCCTGGAGTTGCCCTTGTAGGCCTTGACCACGGTGTTCCACATGGGCCAGTAGGTGGCGGGGTCGTCGATGAAGCCGTCCTTGCGGGCGCCCGTGCCCTCCCAGTAGGAGACGATGACCTTGAAGCCGTGGGCCGTCGCCGCGTCGATGACGCCCCGGTAGGACTTCCAGTAGGGGCCGTTGACCGTGTACGGGTTGATGGGCAGCCGGACCGTGTTGGCACCGAGGTTCGCGCGGAACGCCGAGATGACCCGGCTCGCCTTGGCGTACGTCTGGGCGTAGGTGTCGGAGGTCGACAGGCCGGACAGGACGACGGGGTCGTCGGCGTAGTTGTCGCGGGGGTCGGCCCAGTTCACGCCCTTGAACTGGGTCGTGTCGCCGCTCGGAGCGGCGGAGGCGGGGCTGCCCACGAGCGTCGTACCGCCGATCGCGGCGATCGCGACCGCCACGACGGCGGCACGTGACCGTGAGGTGGACCGGGTTCTGGCGGGGGTCTTGCGCATCAGCTTGCCCTTTCAGGAGATGGCGGCTCGGCGCATGGGGAGTCTGCGCGTGGAGAGCAGCCGTCGGAGGTGTTCAGGGCCGGACGGGCGGTGTCGGCTCGCCGTCGGCGGCCCCGTTGATGGACCGGCGGGTACCGGTTCCCACCGCGCTGGGCACGAGGGAGAAGGGGAGGCCGTCAGAGGCCGTCACGTCATTCGCGCGTGACTCCGGTGGCGTGGAATCAGCAGGTTCAGCGGAGCCGGGGTGGAGGGGAGGGCGCCACCCACTCGGTTCTCCGCGTCGGCGTCGGCCCGCTCAAGGAAGGCGCAATGCGCGGTCCTTGGCGGAGGCTGCCTTCGCGACGGGCGGCCCTCGCGACGGGCGGCGGTCGTCCGCCGTCGAGCTGTCGGCCGGTCGACGGGCGCCTGCCGTCGAACCGACGTCCGGTCGTCAGGCGTACGGCGCCGAACCGGCCCCTCGTCGATGGGCGCCTGTGTCGGCCCGGCGGCCGTTCGGCGTCTGCCGTCCCGAAGCGGGCGGCCGCGAGGCGCTGCGCATCCTCGTCGGTGCTGGGAACCACCGTTGCGCTCCTCCCTGCTCCACCATCGCGACGTCATGTTTACGTAAACATGCTGCGGACAGAACACCCGCCGAGTCTCCCGCCGGGCTGCTCCCCTAGCGATGTTTACGTAAACTTCGGGGCGTCGGAATCGTGGCATCCGCCCCAGCGGTCGTCAAGGTTTCCCACGCGTAACATCCGTTGCACCGCCTACCGACGTCCCGGGCCGAGGGAAGCGGGAGTCGAAGGAAGCGGGAGTTCAGGGAAGCGGGAGTTGAGGGGACGATGGACTTGAACCACCGGGAGGAGCCGGTCCCCGTAGCCGCGGGCGGCGCCCAACGGGGCGGCTCCGGCGTGCCCGGCGGACGCCGTAAGCAGCGCGTGTCCATGGCCGATGTCGCCAAGCTCGCGGGAGTCTCGTCCCAGACCGTTTCGCGGGTCTCCAACGGCCATCCCGGGGTGATCGGTTCGACCCGGGAGCAGGTACTCGCGGCGATGCGGGAACTGGGCTACCGGCCCAACAGCGCGGCCCGCGCCCTGCGTTACGGCCAGTTCAACACCATCGGCGTGATCCTCTTCAGCCTGTCCTCGACGGGCAACAGCCGCACCGTGGAGGCGATCGCCACGCACGCGGCGGCCGAGGGGTATGCGATCACACTGATCCCCATCGACGTCCCGACCCAGGACAACGTGCTGGGCGCCTTCACGCGGATGGGCGAGCTGGCTGTCGACGCCGTCGTCGTGATCATGGAGATCCACCTGCTCGACACCGGCACGGTGCAACTGCCGCCCGGCGTGCACGCCGTCGTGGTGGACTCCGACGCCGGGGACCGTTACAGCGTGGTCGACACGGATCAGGCCGACGGTGCCCGCAAGGCCGTCCGGCACCTGCTCGACCTGGGCCACCGCACCGTATGGCATGTGACCGGCCCTGAGGCGTCCTTCGCGGGCCAGCGGCGCACCCAGGCCTGGCGTGCCGTGCTGGAGGAGGCGGGGTGTCCGGTGCCGCCGCTCCTGCACGGCGACTGGTCGGCCGCGTCCGGCTACGCGGCCGGTCTCACGCTCGCCGGGAAGCCCGACTGCACCGCCGTGTTCGTCGCCAACGACCAGATGGCCCTGGGGCTGCTGCGCGCCTTCCATGAGCGCGGCCTGGCCGTCCCCGCCGACATCAGCGTCGTCGGCTTCGACGACATCCCCGACGCCGCCTATTTCGTCCCACCCCTCACCACCGTCCACCAGGACTTCGCCGAAGTGGGCCGCCGATGCGTCCAGGGCGTCCTTGAGCAGATCCGCACCCGCGGCGGTTCCCCGCCCGGGACCGACCTCGTCCCGACCAGCCTGATGATCAGGCAGAGCACCGCGCCACCACGAAGATGACGCGCCGAGCGGCCCCGCCCACCCGGTCCGCATCGGCACCATGTCGCCCGCTTCAGCACAACCGTCATGTGCGGGCAGGCGCTTACTTCCTTGTCCCGGCCACCGACTGCCACCTAGTCTGACTTTGTGCCGCTAATAAACAAACTCATCCTGCACAACGCCGTGCCGGACCGCTCCCTCACCCGACTCCGTATCGCCCTCACCGCCTTCTTCGCCCTCGACGGCTTCGTCTTCGCCGGATGGGTCGTCCGCATCCCCGCGATCAAGGAGCAGACCGGCGCCTCCGCCACCGCCCTCGGTCTCGCCCTCCTCGGCGTCTCGGCCGGAGCCGTCGTCACCATGACCCTCACCGGACGTCTGTGCCGCCGCTACGGCAGCCACCCCGTCACCGTCGCCTGCGCGGTCCTGCTCTCCCTCAGCGTCGCCCTGCCCCCACTCACCCACTCCGCGCCCGCACTCGCCGCCGTACTGCTGGTCTTCGGCGCCGCGTACGGCGGCATCAACGTCGCCTTCAACAGCGCAGCCGTCGACCTGGTGGCCGCGCTGCGCAGGCCGATCATGCCCACCTTCCACGCGGCCTTCAGCCTGGGCGGCATGATCGGGGCCGGGCTCGGCGGGCTGGTCGCGGGGTCCGTGTCCCCCACCCGCCACCTGCTCGGCCTCACCGTGATCGGTCTGCTCGTGACAGCCGCCGCCGGGCGCACCCTCCTGCGTATCGAGCCGCCGGTACCGGCCGAACAGACGGACCGCGAGGACCCGGGCCCACGCCGTTCGGGCCCCGGCACCCGTGGACTGGTGGTCGTCTTCGGCCTGATCGCACTCTGCACGGCGTACGGCGAAGGGGCCCTGGCCGACTGGGGTGCGCTGCACCTGGAACAGGATCTGCACGCCCACCCTGGCGTCGCCGCGGCCGGCTACTCCTGCTTCGCGCTTGCCATGACGCTCGGCCGGCTCAGCGGCACCGCGCTCCTGGAACGGCTCGGTCGCACCCCTACGGTGGTGGCCGGCGGGGCGACGGCCGCCGTCGGCATGCTGCTCGGCTCGCTCGCCCCCTCGGTCTGGGCGGCCCTGCTCGGCTTCGCGATCACCGGGCTCGGCCTCGCCAACATCTTCCCCGTCGCAGTCGAACGCGCCGGCGCGCTGGCCGGTCCGAGCGGGGTCGCCGTCGCCTCCACCCTCGGATACGGCGGCATGCTCCTCGGCCCGCCCGCCATCGGGTTCATGGCGGACTGGTACTCGCTGCCCACCGCGCTCACCAGCGTCGCCGTGCTGGCGGCGCTCGCCGCCGGCATCGGGTTCGCCACCCGGCGCGCGGCGGCCGGCTGACGCCTCGCGGCGTTCACTCGAATGGCGGGGCGAGGGGATCCCTGGGAGCCTGGGAGGGGAGGGGCACGCCCTGTGAGCGGGGGTAGGAGGTCTCTCGTGCGAGTCGCACCGTTGAGCGGCCTGTTGGCCGTGGCACTGACCGTCGTCTCATTCCTGCTGTTGGGCGACACGCCGGACGTCGACACCCCTGGCAGGCAGGTCGGATCGTACTACGACGCCCACCAGGGACGGACGTTCGTGAGTCTGTATCTGCTGGTGCTCGCAGGGGCGTTGTTCATTTTCTTCGCGGCGTATCTGGCCCGAGTCGTCCGCAGCACGCCGTCCAGTGTCGACTGGCTGCGCAGGGTGGTCCTCGCCGGTGGTGTGCTGATAGCCGCGGGCTTCTGGACAGGGGCCGGCATCAACCTGGCCCTCGTGGACCTCGCGGACAAGTCGAGCGCGGGCAGGGACACGCTGCAGGCCTTGAACGCGCTGAGCGAGGACTTCTTCATCCCGTTCGTCGGCGGGATGGGTCTGATGCTGCTGGCCGCCGGCCTGGCCACGGTGCGCGCCCCCGTCGGCTCCCTGCCCCGATGGCTGGGCTGGGCCGGCATCGTCCTCGGCATCCTGGTCTTCATCCCCTGGGTCGGCTTCTTCGCCTTCATGCTCTCGGGACTCTGGGTCATCGTCACCGCCGTACTGCTGGCCCGCCGCCCGCACCCCGACACCCCCGTCGACGTGGCAACGCCTCCGCTCTCCCCTCTCTGAGGAGTGAACGCCACGTCGGCCCCGGCGACTTGACCGGCTCCGTCGGCACCTCTGCAACGCCAGATCAGCACATCTGTGCCACCGGCAACGCTCAGACCTGGAGCTCCGGCGGGAAGCCCGTCCAGCGCAACGGGGCGGGCAGGTGGCCCGTGTCGTTGTAGAGAAGGACGGAGGCCGGGCGCCCGGGGGCGTAACGGATGACCGTCAGCGCGGCGTTGGCGTGGTTGAGAGCAATCCAGCGCCACTTCGGGGCGTCCAGAGCGGCACGGACGATCCAGCCGATGAGGAAGTTGTGGGTGACGACCAACTCGTGGCGCGACTCGCTCCCTTCGACTGGTCCGGTGAACCGCCGGAGCGCCTCTTGGGCCAGGGCCGGTCCCAATTCCCGTTCCTCAGCAGGGAATTGGGCAAGACGAGCGAGGGTGGCGTCGCCGGACTCGGCCGTGATCTCGCCGGGTTCGGGCAGGTACGGAATGTAGTCACCGGCCGCCTTCGACATCCGCAGGTCGACACCGTCGAGGCGGCCGTGCACCAACTCGGCCGTCTCCTCGGCCCGTCGAAGCGGGCCGTGATGGATCACCGAGACAGGGCTGTCCCGGAGACGTTCACCGAGGAGCACCGCCTGCCGGCGTCCGCTCTCCGTCAGCGCGCTCTCGTCGGAGGACGCCTCTGCATGCCGGGCGAGGTACAGATAGCGGTCGGCCGTTCCGGTCACGTGAACCCCTTCATCGAACGTTCTTGATCTTGCGGATGCACGAGGGGACGCAGAGAGAGGCTGCCTGGTTCCGGGCCCTGAAGCGCACTCGATCCGGCAGACTCGCCGCATGAAGACTGCGGAGTTCGTGGCCACCCTGGACCGGGAGGGCCGGCTGCTGGCCGAGGCCGCCGAGCGGGCGGGAACCGATGCGAAGGTGGCGACCTGTCCGGGCTGGCAGGTACGCGACCTGGTACGGCACACGGGCATGGTGCATCGGTGGGCGACGGCGTTCGTCGCCGAGGGGCACACCTCGTACCATCCCGACGGTGGGCTGCCGGACCTCGACGGCGCCGAACTCCTGGCCTGGTTCCGGGAGGGCCACCGCCGACTCGTCGACACATTGGCCACCGCCCCCGCCGACGTCGAGTGCTGGAGCTTCCTGCCCGCGCCCTCGCCGCTGGCCTTCTGGGCGCGGCGGCAGGCGCACGAGACGACCGTCCACCGGGTCGACGCGGAGTCGGCGCTCGCCGAGGCTCCGACCGCCATCGCGACGGACTTCGCCCTGGACGGGATCGACGAGCTGCTGAACGGCTTCCACGCCCGCGCCCGGAGCGGAGTCCGCACGCAGGAGCCGCGCGTGCTGCGCGTACGGGCGTCGGACGCGCCCTCGGACGCGGTGTGGACCGTACGCCTGTCGCAGGACGCCCCGGTGACCACGAGGGACGCTGCCGGAGAGGCGCACTGCGAGCTGTCCGGGCCGGCCGCGCGGCTGTATCTCTCGCTGTGGAACCGGCTGCCTTTCCCTGCCCTGGCAGGTGACGCCACGCTCGCCGCGCTGTGGCGCGAGAAGTCCGGGATCACCTGGAGCTGAACCGAGCGGAACGGAGCCCCGGAAGTCAGCCGGTTCGAAGGGTCAGTCGGGCGGGCCCTGGACCAGCATCCGCGTCAGCACCGCGCGCTGCACGGGCAGCACCTCGTCGTGCAGGTCACGGCCCTTGGGGGTGAGGGCCACGCGCACGCCGCGCCGGTCCTCCGGGCACATGCAGCGCGTCACGAGCCCGTCCTTCTCCAGACGGCCGATGAGGCGGGACAGGGCGCTCTGACTCAGGTGCACGCGCTCGGAGATCTCCTGGACGCGGTAGGTACTGTCGCCGTCCGCCGCGGAGCTCTCGGCGAGCACGTCCAGTACCTCGAAGTCACTGGCGCCCAGGCCGTGTCGGTGCAGCTCGCGGTCGAGCTCGCACAGGGTGCGGGCATGCACCGCGAGGATGTCACGCCACTGGTTCACGAGCCCCTGCTCGGCGTTGGTCGTCGCCATGGGCGCACGTTAGCAAAGAATCGTCTTTATTGCATTGGAATTAAATGCGTTTGCATTGGATGCGCGTGCATGTAGTGTCTTCGACATGACCTCTCCGCTCACCACCCCCGCGTCCGACGGACGCTGGACCCCTCGACTGTGGGGCACCCTCCTGGTGCTCTGCGCCGCGATGTTCCTGGACGCACTGGACGTGTCGATGGTCGGCGTCGCCCTGCCGTCCATCGGGTCCGAACTCGACCTCTCGACCTCGACACTCCAATGGATCGTCAGCGGCTACATCCTGGGATACGGCGGGCTGCTCCTCCTCGGCGGACGCACCGCCGACCTGCTGGGCCGCCGCCAGGTCTTCCTGGTGGCCCTGGGTGTCTTCGCGGTCGCCTCGCTGCTCGGAGGCCTCGTCGACTCGGGCCCGCTGCTGATCGCGAGCCGCTTCATCAAGGGCCTGAGCGCGGCCTTCACCGCCCCCGCCGGCCTCTCCATCATCACCACGACCTTCGCCGAGGGCCCGCTGCGCAACCGCGCCCTCTCCATCTACACCACCTGCGCGGCCACCGGCTTCTCGATGGGCCTGGTGCTGTCCGGGCTGCTCACCGAGGCCAGTTGGCGCCTGACCATGCTGCTGCCCGCGCCCATCGCTCTCCTCGCCCTGGTGGCGGGCCTGAAGCTGCTGCCGCGCAGCGAGCGCGAGAAGGACCACAACGGCTACGACATCCCCGGCGCGATCCTCGGCACGGCATCGATGCTGCTGCTGGTGTTCACCGTCGTACAGGCCCCGGAGGCCGGCTGGGCCTCGGCCCGTACTCTGCTCTCCTTCCTCGCGGTCGCCGTCCTGCTCACGGTCTTCGTCGCCGTCGAGCGGCGCAGCCCGAGCCCGCTGATCCGGCTCGGGGTGCTGCGCTCCGGCAGCCAGATCCGGGCGCAGCTGGGCGCGATGGCGTTCTTCGGCTCGTACGTCGGCTTCCAGTTCCTGGTGACCCTGTACATGCAGTCGCTGCTGGGCTGGTCGGCGCTGCACACCGCGCTCGCCTTCCTGCCCGCGGGCGCCCTGGTCGCGCTGTCCTCCACCAAGGTGGGCGCCATCGTCGACCGGGTGGGGACGCCGCGGCTGCTGGCTGCGGGCTTCGCCCTGATGGTCGTCGGCTACGCGCTGTTCCTGCGCGTGGACCTCGACCCCGTGTACGCGTCGGTGATCCTGCCGTCGATGCTGCTGATAGGCGCGGCCTGCGCGCTGGTCTTCCCCTCGCTCAACATCCAGGCCACCAACGGGGTCGAGGACCACGAGCAGGGCATGGTCTCGGGCCTGCTCAACACCTCGGTGCAGGTGGGCGGCGCCCTGTTCCTGGCCGTCGTGACGGCGGTCGTCACCGCCCACACGCCCGAGAACCCCTCGCCGCAGGCCGTCCTCGACAGCTACCGGCCCGGTCTGATCGTGGTCACGGGCATCGCGGTCGTGGGCCTGCTGATCTCCCTCACCGGGCTGCGGACACGACCGGCACGGGAGTCGCTCGTGGTCGCCAAGTCCGCACCCGAGGAGGCTGTTTCGGTTCAGAAGGAAGGGGTGGACGTGACGCCTGTGGCGGTCCGCGACTGATTCCGCAGTCAACTCCGCGCGTCCGGTGGGCAGTTCCTTGCCTGCCGGACGCGCTGCCGTGACACTCGCGGTATGGGGAGACGCACGAAGGCCGAGGAGGACGCCGAGACAGTCGAGATCGTCTACGCCCTGTTCGCCGCGGCGATCCTGGCCGGAGCCGCGTTCTTCGGCGTCTCCGAAGTACTCCCCATGCTCTTCGGATCCCTCCGCGCCCGGCACGACCTGCTGGGCCCACTTGCCGCCCTGAGCGCGGTCATCGTCTTCCCCACGGTTCTCGTGATCGTCCTCGGGCGCTTCCGCCGGGCCGCTCAGCCCAGCCAGCCCGGCCGCACCAGGCCCGACTCGTAGGCCAGCACGACCAGTTGGGCACGGTCACGGGCACCGAGCTTCACCATGGTCCGGCTCACGTGCGTCTTGGCCGTGAGCGGGCTGACGACCAGCCGCCGGGCGATCTCCTCGTTGGACAGGCCGATCCCGACCAGGGCCATCACCTCCCGTTCCCGCTCGGTGAGTTCGGCCAGTGACTGCGCGGCCGCCGGCTCCTTGGAGCGGGCGGCGAACTCGGAGATCAGCCGCCGGGTGACGCCCGGCGAGAGCAGTGCGTCACCCTCGACCACCGCCCGTACCGCGCGCAGGAGTTCCTCCGGCTCGGTGTCCTTGACCAGGAAGCCCGAGGCGCCCGAGCGGATCGCCTCGAAGACGTACTCGTCCAGTTCGAAGGTGGTCAGCATGACCACCTTGACGTCCTCCAGCTCCGCGTCGCCGGTGATGCGGCGCGTGGCCGCGAGACCGTCGAGCACGGGCATCCGGATGTCCATCAGGACGACATCGGGGCGCAGTTCGCGCACCTTGCGCGCCGCTTCCTCGCCGTCGGCGGCCTCCGCGACCACCTCGATGTCCGGCTGGGCACCGAGCAGCGCCTTGAAACCTGCCCGGACCAGCGACTGGTCGTCGGCGAGCAGTACGCGGATCACCGGTCCTCCTTGAGCTTCAGCGGCAGCAGCGCCAGCACCCGGAAACCTCCGTCGTCCCGCGGGCCCGCCTCGATCGTGCCACCGAGAGCGGCGGCCCGCTCCCGCATTCCGGCCAGACCGTTGCCGCTGCCGCCGGCGTCCGCCCCGGTCGCGGGCCCATCGTCGTCGATGCGCAGCCGAAGGGCACCCGCCATGCGGTCGACCAGCACGCGCGCGCGGCGCGATCCCGAATGCCGTACGACATTGGTGAGGGCCTCCTGCACGATGCGGAAGGCGGCGAGATCGGTGCCCGGGGTGAGGGCCCGTTGCGCGCCCCTCGTCTCGACGACGACCGTCAGACCCGCGCCGGCGGCCTGCTCGACCAGTTCCGGCAGCCGATCCAGGCCCGGGGCCGGGGCGCGCGGTGCGTCGCCTGGGGTGCGCAGCGTGTCGAGCACCTGGCGTACCTCCCCGAGCGCCTCCTTGCTGGCCGCCTTGATGGTGGTCAGCGCCGTGCGGGCCTGCTCGGGATCGGAGTCGAGCAGCGCCAGGCCGACGCCCGCCTGAACGTTGATCACCGAGATGCTGTGCGCGAGGACGTCGTGCAGTTCGCGGGCGATCCGCAGGCGTTCTTCGTCGGCGCGCCGCTTGCTCGCCTGGGCGCGTTCGGCACGGTCGCGGGCCCACTGCTCGCGGCGTACGCGGGCCAGCTCGGAGAGCGCGACGATCACCACCATCCAGGTGGCGACCGCGATCTCCCCGCCCCAGGAGGCGGCCGAGTCGTCGTTCGGCGGCAGCCACCGGTAGAGCCAGTGCCCGACCAGGAGGTGCGCCGCCCACAGCATGCCGAGCGCTCCCCAGGCCGCCTTGCGGTGCCCGGCGAGCACGGCGCTGAAGCAGGCGACGGCGACGGTGAGGAACACCGGACCGTACGGGTAGCCCGCGCCGAGGTAGACCATCACGCAGGCCGCCGTACCGAAGACCACGAGTCTCGGGTGGCGGTGGCGCCAGAGCAGCAGGCCGGAGCCCGCGACGAGCAGGGCACGGGCGAGGAGGTTCAGCGGCTCACGGTCGCTCTGCGCATGCGCGGCGAAGTTGCTGCCGATGAGCACGAAGACGGTCAGCAGCAGCGTGGTGCGCCACGGCCGGCGCGGGAGGGTGTCCCCTTCGTCGCCGTCCCGGCGGTTCCACCACGGCGGGCCCTGCCACCCCCCTGGCCGCCGTACCGCCGGTGGCCCGCCCCACGCCCGGCGCGGGCCACCGCCCCTGCGTGCGCGCTGCTCGTCCATGACCGTCACGCTAGACCGCACGGGACCCCCACGGCGTCACCCCGGCGTCGTGATCACGCGTACTCCCTGCGTAGTACCCGCAGACGGAGCCGCGTCGCCGCTACACCGGCGCTGCTTCAGGGACTGGCTGAGCAACGACCTGTCGGCGCTGCGCCCAGCGGACAGCGGGTGGTGCGGCCAGGCCCGTCAGGGCGAACAGTGCGCCCACGACGTACCAGCCGGGGCGGCCCCAGCTGATGCAGAGCGCGATGAGCAGGGTCGGCCCGACGGCTTCGGCCAGGCCGGCACCGAGGCCGAACACGCCCAGGTACTGGCCGGTGGCGTGCGGCGGGGCGAGGGCGAACGACACCTCGAAGCCCGCGGCGGAGTGCCACAGTTCACCGATCGTGTGGATCACCACCGCGGTGAGGAGCAGTGTCGCGGCGGCCCAGGCCGGCACCCCGGCGGACAACGAGATCAGCGCGCACGAGGCGAGGAAGGCCACGCCCGCTCTGCGGTAGGCGCCAGCACCCGCCGCAGGGCTGTCGATGCTGCGGCTGGCTCGTACCTGAAGGGCGACGACCATGACGGTGCCGGTGAGCATGGTCCCCGAGATGAGCCAGTGTGGGGCGGTGGTGGCACCCACCAGCCAGAGCGGGATGGCCACGGTGAGCACCTTGAACTGGATGGCCATGACGCCGTCGAGGGCGGTGATCAGCAGGTAGGGCCGGTCCCGCAGCGCGATCCAGCGAGGGCCGACGGCCGTGACCGCGGGCTTCACCGGCGGCAGGCGGACCAGGATCGCCGCGGAGGCCGCGAAGGCGAGCGCGTTGCCGAGGACCAGCAGGTGGTAGGCGGTGAGCGTGCCGACCTGGACGACCCAGCCCGCGAGCAGGGCCCCGAAGGAGATCCCGACGTTGGTCACGGCACGGAGGTAGGCGCGGAACTCCTGCGGCCGGTCCCCTCCGTAGTGCCGGATGAGCGGGCTGCGGGCGGCCAGTCCGGCCGCCTTCCCGCCGGTGGCCACGGACACGGCGAGGACGAACGGCCAGAAGCCGTCCGCCAGTACGAACCCGGCCGTCGCCAGCGCCTGGACGACCAGCGTGGTCGCGTAGACGCCGCGCGCCCCGTGCCGGTCCGCGAGGTGACCGACGCCGATGCCCAGCGCCAGCGAGACGAGCCCGGCGATGCCGAGCCCGAGCCCCACCTGACCTGCCGGAAGGTGGACCGCCTCGGTGAAGTACAGGACCCCGGCGGTCAGATAGAGGCCGCTCCCCAGGGTGTAGACGAAGTTCGAGGCCGCGATGACGCGCTGCGGTCCGGGATCGGGCAGCAGTTGGGGCATGGCGTGGCTCCGCATCCGGGACAGGCGGTACGAGCGGTAAGGACCAGCCAAGCTTGTTGCATATTACTTGCAAGAACAAGATGGTTGCGAAAACTGGCAGGGCTCAGCCCATTCACCGGGGAGGGACCCAACCGCCGAATTACTCGTCAGGACCCGGCCCCGCCGCGCCCGCCGCCCGCCGCACCCGTGGACCGGGGGAACACCAGCCCCACGCCGTGGGCGAGTTGGTCCACCGCATGCCGGAAGAACGCCTGCCGCTCCTCCACGACCCGGTTGAACTGCCCGAACAGCTCGAAGCCGATCAGTCCGTAGAGCTGCGCCCAGGCGGCCACGAGCGCCACGATCACCTCGGCCGGCAGGTCGGGTGCGAGGTCGGCGGCCATCCGCTGCGCCTCGGGCTTCAGTTCCGCGGGCAGCGGCGTACGCGCCACCCCCTCGCCCTGATGCGCGTCGCGGACGATGCCGATCAGGAGGAGGCCCACGCGGGCGGCAGCCGGGACGGTGGTCTCCGGCGCCGTGTAGCCGGGCACCGGGGAGCCGTAGATCAGCGCGTACTCGTGCGGATGCGCCAGCGCCCATCGCCGCGCCGCCTCGCACACGGCCCGCCAGCGCTCCCGCGGCTCGGCGTCGGCGACTTCGGCGTGCGCCGACTCCGCGCTCTCCCCGAGGGAGTCGTACGCGTCGATAATGAGCGCGGTCAACAGGTCGTCACGGCTGGGGAAGTAGCGGTACAGCGCGGAGGAGACCATGCCGAGCTCGCGGGCCACGGCCCGCAGGGAGAGCTTGGCGGCACCCTCTGCGGCGAGTTGTCTGCGCGCCTCGTCCTTGATGGCCGCTGTGACCTCGATCCTGGCTCGGGCGCGCGCTCCTCGTGCGGTACTCATGCCGACCAGTCTTCCACGTTTCCAGAGCAGTGCACACAAAAGAGAGCACTGCTCTTGCTTTGGATCACTGATCTCGTACACACTTCTCTCAAGCGAGAGCAGTGCTCACACTTTCCGTCCGCTCACAGGCGTCCGCAGGAGGAAGTCACCATGTCCGCACACGTCAAGAAGCCCGGCTGGTTCACCGTCAACGTCTTCAACCGCGCCGTCGCCTGGATGACCCGCCGTGGCCTGAGCGTCTGGGGCTCCCGGGTCCTCGCCGTCCGCGGACGCAAGAGCGGCGAGTGGCGCACCACCCCGGTCAACCTGCTCACCGTGGACGGCGCGCAGTACCTCGTCGCCCCCCGCGGCCACGTCCAGTGGACGCACAACATGCGGGCCGCGGGCGGCGGCGAGCTGCGCCTCGGCAAGAACGTGGACGTGTTCACCGCTGCCGAGGTCGCCGACGACGACAAGGTGCCGCTGCTGCGCGCCTACCTCAAGCGCTGGAAGGCCGAGGTCGGCGTCTTCTTCAACGGGGTCGGCCCCGACTCCCCCGACGCGGAGCTGCTGCGCATAGCCCCCGACCACCCCGTTTTCCGGCTCACGCTCAAGAGCTGACGCCCGGCTCCTCGGACGGTGAACGGTCGAGCGCGATCAGGGCGCGCCCGGCCATCGGGTGGCTGCGCACGAGCTCGCCCAGCGAGGTCGCACCGCGTGTGATGCCCGCGAACGCCCGCCAGGCAGGCCGGAGGCTCGTGAGCGCCGCGTGGAACACACCGGGACGCCGTTCGAAGGCCGCGAGCATCCGCTTGCCGACGCTCATCTCGACACCGAGGCCCGCCTTGATGGCGAAGGCGTAGTTCAACGCCTGGCGCCTGGTGTCCACCGCGTCGTGCGCCTCGGCGATCCGCACCGCCCACTCCCCCGCGAGCCGCCCCGAGCGCAGCGCGAAGGAGATGCCCTCGCGAGTCCACGGCTCAAGGAGCCCGGCCGCGTCGCCACAGACCAGGACCCGGCCGCGCGACAGCGGCGAGTCGTCGGCGCGGCAGCGGGTCAAGTGCCCCGAGGAGATGCTCGGTTCGAAGCCGGCGAGCCCGAGCCGGGCGACGAAGTCCTCCAAGTACCGCTTGGTGGCAGCGCCTTCGCCCCGCGCCGAGATGACGCCCACCGTCAGCGTGTCCCCCTTCGGGAACACCCAGCCGTAACTGCCGGGCAGCGGGCCCCAGTCGATGAGGACGCGGCCCTTCCAGTCCTCGGCGACGGTCTGCGGCACCGGGATCTCCACTTCCAGGCCGAGGTCGACCTGGTCGAGCTTCACGCCGACGTGCGCTCCTATGCGGCTCGCGCTGCCGTCCGCGCCGACGACGGACCGCGCGAGCACCGTCTCACCGCCCTGCAGCACCACGGCGACGGTGCGCCGGTCCGGGACCGCCGATCCGTGCTGTTCCACCCGCGTGACGGTGACCCCCGTGCGCAGTTCGGCGCCCGCCTTCTGCGCGTGCTCGACGAGTTGCTGGTCGAACTCGGGCCGGTTGATCAGCCCGAACAGCATCTGCTTGGAGCGGCGGGTGCGCGTGAACCTGCCGTCGAGCGCGAACGTGACCGCGTGCACCCGGTCCTGGAGGGGCAGTTCGAAGCCGGGCGGCAGTGCGTCGCGCGAGGGGCCGATGATGCCGCCGCCGCACGTCTTGTAACGGGGCAGCTCGGCTTTCTCCAGCAACAGGACACTGCGTCCCGCGACCGCTGCCGCATAGGCGGCCGAGGCCCCTGCGGGTCCCGCGCCGACCACGACGACGTCCCACACCCGCTCCGCGCCGCCCGAAGAGTTCTCGGAGTTCTCGCTGCTCACGATGGTTTGCTGCTCCCAGTCCAGCCGTCTGCCGCACCTGTCCCCCGCATCCTACGGCGGGCATCGCCGCAGATCGCTGTGGGAGGATCGGACCCGTATGCGCCCGCACACCAGTACGCGGGTGCGCACGCACGATCACTCGTACCCACAAGTACAACGTCGCACCTACAAGGAGCGTGCCCATGTCGTCGAATCCGGTCGCCGAGACCGTCGCCTCGCTGATGCCGAGGGCGAAGGCGGAGCTCACCGAGCTGGTGGCCTTCAAGTCGGTGGCGGACTTCGACCAATATCCCAAGAGCGAGAGCGAGGGCGCGGCCAACTGGGTCGCCGACGCGCTGCGCGCCGAGGGTTTCCAGGACGTGGCCCTCCTCGACACCCCGGACGGCACCCAGTCGGTGTACGGCTTCCTGCCCGGCCCCGAGGGCGCGAAGACGGTCCTGCTCTACGCGCACTACGACGTGCAGCCGCCGCTGGACGAGACCGCCTGGGCGACGCCGCCGTTCGTGCTGACGGAGCGCGACGGCCGCTGGTACGGCCGCGGCAGCGCCGACTGCAAGGGCGGCGTCATCATGCACCTGCTCGCCCTGCGCGCCCTCAAGGCCAACGGCGGCGTTCCGGTCAACGTCAAGGTGATCGCCGAGGGCTCGGAGGAGATGGGCACGGGGGGCCTGGAGCGGTACGCCGAGGAGCACCCCGAGCTGCTGGCCGCCGACACCATCGTCATCGGAGACGCCGGGAACTTCCGGGTCGGGCTGCCGACGGTCACCTCCACGCTGCGCGGGATGACCCTGGTGCGCGTGCAGGTGGACACGCTCGAAGGCAACCTGCACTCGGGCCAGTTCGGTGGTGCCGCGCCCGACGCGCTCGGCGCGCTGATCCGCGTACTGGACTCGCTGCGTGCCGAGGACGGTTCGACGACGGTGGACGGACTGACGACCGACACGTCGTGGGACGGTCTGCAGTACGACCAGGAGGCGTTCCGCAAGGACGCCAAGGTGCTCGACGGCGTGGAGCTGATCGGCTCCGGCACGGTCGCCGACCGCATCTGGGCGCGTCCGGCCGTCACGGTCCTCGGCATCGACTGCCCGCCGGTCGTCGGCGCCACGCCGTCCGTGCAGGCCGGTGCCCGGGCGCTGGTCAGCCTGCGCGTCCCGCCGGGCGTGGACGCGGTCCAGGCCACCAAGCTGCTCCAGGCCCACCTGGAGACGCACACGCCGTGGGGCGCGCGGGTGAGCACCGAGCAGATCGGCCAGGGCCAGGCGTTCCGCGCCGACACCTCCAGCCCGGCGTACGCCGCGATGGCCGAGGCCATGTCGGTCGCCTACCCGGGCCAGGAGATGCAGTACGCCGGTCAGGGCGGCTCCATCCCGCTGTGCAACACCCTTGCCTCGCTGTACCCGCAGGCCGAGATCCTGCTCATCGGGCTCAGCGAGCCGGAGGCCCAGATCCACGCCGCGAACGAGAGCGTGTCCCCGCAGGAGCTGGAACGCCTGTCCGTCGCCGAGGCCCTGTTCCTGCGCAACTACGCGGCGAGCTGACCGGCCGGGCGGCCCGGTCCGCCCACGGCAGGGGCCCTTTCCGGCGCGGGCCGCGCACCCGCCCGCGCCGGAGGCGTGAGGGCCCGGATCACAGCGCCGGGACCGGCGTCAACCGACCGGCACCCCCGCCTCCAGATAGAGCGCTGCCCCTCGTTCGCGTGCCCGCAGTGCCCACCGCAGGCGTTCGTAGCGCACCGGCGGCAGCAGCTCGGCAGCCTCCTGTTCGGTGACGAAGCGCCAGTCGCGCAGTTCGGGGCCGGGCAGCAGCAGGCGTTCGGCCGCGTCGGCGTCGAGGTGGCCGCCGTCGAAGAGGAGGCGCAGGCCGCCGTAGCCTGGAGGTGCGGGCGGCTCCCAGTCGACGACGAGCAGGCCGGGTACCTCGTCGAGCCGGATGCCCGTTTCCTCGGCGACCTCGCGGATGCCGCCGCGCGCGGGCGCCTCTCCGGGTTCGACGACCCCGCCGGGAAACTCCCAACCCGCCTTGTACGTCGGGTCGACGAGCAGCACCCGGTCCTGCTGGTCGAAGAGCAGCACGCCGGCCGCGACGGTCTCGGCGGTGGGCTCGGGCGTCTGCACGATGTCGCATGCGGGCACGTCACCCGCGCGTACGGACTCGGCGATACGGACGGCCGTGTCGTACGGGGTGAGCGCGCTGGTGTCGATGAGGTGGGCGTCGGCGGTGAGCCAGCCGGCGAGTGCGGCGCGGTACGGCTCGATGTGGTCGTAGGACCACTGGCGTATGCGTATGTCGCCGTCGGGCAGGTCCTCCGGTATCTCGCGGTCCGCTATGCGTGCGCGCAGGATCGTTTCCGCCGGAGCGAGGAGCACATGGCGTACGGGGATACGGCGGGACGCGAGGCCGCCGAAGATCTCATCGCGGTACTCCTGGCGCAGCAGGGTCATGGGGACGACGAGGACACCGCCGAGCTCCGCGAGCAGAGCGGCCGCGGTGTCGACCACCAGTCGCCGCCAGATCGGCAGGTCCTGGAAGTCACCGACCTCGGCGAGGCGCTTGGGCGGCAGCAGCTGTGCGAGTCCGCCGCCGATGACCTCGGGGTCGAAGAGCGTGCTGTTCGGGATCAGGTCGATCAGTTCCCGTGCGGTCGTGGTCTTCCCCGCACCGAACGCACCGTTGACCCAGACGATCACGGTTCCCCCTCTTCTGTTGGCCCCCTGTGGCTTGCCCGCTCCACCCTGCCACGGAAACCAGGTCCAGTTGAGGGAGCCTTCCGGCGGCCGGAACGCCGTGGCGCCGGTGCCCCTCCCTCGGGGCACCGGCGCCATGAAGCGGGCTCACCGGTCGCGCCGGCTCATCCGTCACCCTGGTACGTCAGTTGTTCTGGCCCAACGCCTTGTCGTCCACGGCGAGGCTGTCGCTGCTGACGGTGTGGTCGAGGGTGCTGACGGTGTCGGGCAGGTTCAAATCGTCGAGTACGCCGCTGTCGGCACCGTGGGACGGTGAGATCGCCGCGACGACGAATCCGGCGGCGAGGGACGCAACGGCAAGCATGCTTCGCTTCTTCATGCCCGAATCAACTGCGCACCGGCCGATGGGTCACGGGTAGGCCACGTACCTCCTTTTTGGCGAAATCATGAAACTGCAGACGGCCGAATTCCGTCCTTCCTGCCGACTCGATCATCCCGATACGGGTCTTGTGACACAGGGGGACGCATCATGACGCCGAACACCCGGACGACCCGCCGCAGACCCAGCGCCGTCCGTGCGATCGCACTGAGCCTGTGCGCGGCGGGGGCACTGGCCCTCACCGGCTGCTCCGACGGCGGGAACACGGGCGGCGCGGCCGCCGGCACGGACCCGAGCACGGCACAGTCGACCGCCTCCGGCGGCAAGTCGGGCGACGGATCGGGCGCGGCGAGCGCACAGCCCGCCTCGAAGACGTCCGCCGACCCGGGCAGCGGCTCCAAGGCCCCCGGGACCAAGGCCTCCGCGTCCGCACCGCCCGCCTCCGCCACGACGGCCCCTTCGGACGGCGGCGGCACGGGCGACGGCTGCGATCACAAGATGCCCATCTCCCCCGACGAGATCGCGGTCTACCGCTACAGCCCGGAGGGCGGCTCCCTGAACCTCATCGTCAAGCACGGAAACTGGGGCTGCGGCACCGGGGACTCCGACGGTGCCCCCTTCGAGACCGTCGGCAAGGAGACGTACCTGCCGATGGACCAGGCGGCATACGTGACCGCGACCAACCCCGTCGTGGAGAGCTCCGAGAACCAGCACATCGGCGTCCAGGAGTTCCTCGACTGGGTCGAGGCGCATCCCGACTCGGGTCTGGTCTTCAAGTACCACGTCGGCAAGAACGGGGTCGTCGACAGCCTTGAGGAGGTCTTCACCCCCTGACGGCCGACCGCGCCCGTGTGGTTCCCGCGAGCCGGGGAAACCGGCAAGCGGGAGGTTCGATGAACACGACTGCGGTGACGCGCAACAGTCCGATCGGTGGTCGACGGGCGGTACGGAGTTCCTTGACGGAAGGCGCGGCGAGGGCCGGGCTGGCCGCTCGCGGGGTCATCTATCTGCTGGTCGGCGTGCTGGCTCTGCAGATCGCCTTCGGCGATCGGAAGAAGCAGGCCGACCGGGGCGGCGCGCTGGCCGAGATCTCCGGAAAGCCCTTCGGGGCCGTCCTGTTGTGGGTGCTGGGCGTGGGGCTCGTCGGCATGGCGCTGTGGCGGCTGTCCGAGGTGGCCTTCGGCTCGGTGGGGCAGGACGGTCGCAGCGCGAAGAAGCGGCTGCTGGCACTCGCCCGCTGTGTCTTCTACTCGTTCGTGGCCTACTCGGTGCTGTCCTTCGCGGCGGGCTCGGGTGGCAGCAGCTCCAGTGACGAGCAGTCGCGCGATGTGACGGCCAAGGCCCTTGATCTGCCGGCCGGTCAGTGGATCGTGGGCGCGGCCGGGGCGGGCATCGTGGTGGCGGGCGTGTGGGTCGGCGCCCGGGCGGTGCTGCGGAAGTACCGGCGCAATCTCAAGCTCGGTGAGACGTCGACGGGGGTGCGCCGCCTGGTCGACACGACGGGAGTGGCCGGAGGCGTGGCCCGCGGGCTGGTGTTCGTCGCGGCGGGCGGCTTCGCGCTCCGGGCGGCCGTCGAGTACGAGCCGGACAAGGCGAAGGGTATGGACGACACCCTCCGCTCGTTCGCCGACACCGCCGCGGGCCCGTGGCTGCTGGTCTGCGTCGCGACGGGCCTGGTCCTGTTCGGCGTCTTCTCGTTCGCGATGGCGCGCTGGCGCAGGGTCTGAACCGGTGGCGGGGCGACGCCCTCCGACCGAGCGAACCCACCATCAGCGGGAGCCCACCGGCAGCACGTACCGGACGCCAGTGGGCTTCGTCGGACGAATCCGCAAAAACGTCACCGACCAGCACCGGCTTCTGTACGCTCTGACGCTTCACATGGCACCACCAGGGGGGTACATCCCATGCGTCAGCGCTTCGCGATAGCCGGGGCCATCACGGCCACCGCACTCACCGTCGTCCTCGCCGCACCGGCCCAGGCCACCGAGTACACCTCGGCGCTCAAGGTCCGCGGCATCCAGTACAACGCGCCCGGCAGCGACTCCAACAACTGCGCCACCGGCAACACCAAGGAGGAGTACCTGACGATCAAGAACTACTCGTCCTCGACGACCGTCAACCTCAAGGGCTACAAGGTCAAGGACGCCAGCGCCAGTGGCAACGTCTTCACCTTCCCCTCCAACCACTACCTCCAGCCCGGTGACTACGTGAAGCTGCGCGGCGGCCACGGCACCGACTCCGACGCGCACAACGTGGTGTACCGGCAGAGCTGCAACTTCATGTGGAACAACGGCGGGGACACCATCTACCTGTACAAGTCGAACGGCAGCCACGCCGACACCCACAAGTACACGGCGAGCGCCAACGACCCCGACGGCAACGGGTACATCACCTACCACGGCTGAGCCGCACATCCATGACCCGCTCGCCGCGGGCCGGTGGCTCCACGAACGATGGCTACCCCTTCGTCGACCCCAGTGTCAGCCCGGCGATGAAGTGCCGTTGCAGCACCAGGAAGACGAGGATGGTGGGCAGGGCGACCAGCACCGAGCCCGCGGCGAGCAGGTTGTAGTCGGTGAAGAACTGACCCCTGAGGTTGTTCAGTGAAGAGGTGACCGGGAGTTTGTCGGGGTTGGAGATGAAGATCAGCGCCCACAGGAAGTCGTTGTAGATCCAGGTGAACTCGAGGGTTCCCAGGGCTGCGAGGGCCGGGCGGCACAGCGGCAGGGTGATGCGCCAGAACAGGGTCCACACACCGGCGCCGTCGACGATCGCGGCCTCCAGGATCTCCTGCGGCAGCGTCCGCATGAAATGGGCGAGGACGAAGACGCAGAAGCCCATCTGGAAGCCGATGTTGACGATGATGACGGCCCAGTAGGAGTCGTACATCGTCATGGAGTCGGACATCCACCAGGGCAGCGGGATCCTGTTGAACAGGACGTACAGCGGGGTGACGATGACCTGTTGGGGCAGCAGGTTGCCCGCGGTGAAGAACATCAGCAGGACCAGGCCGCCGCGCAGTTTCAGCCGGGAGACGGCGAAGGCGACGAACGAGGCCAGAAAGAGGGTCACCACCACGGCGGGGACGGCGATCAGCAGCGTGTTGGTGAAGTACTTCCCCATGCCGGATTCGGTGTAGGCCCGGCGGTAGTACTCGAAGGACAGGTGCTTGGGGAAGGAGAAGTAGCCGTTCTGCGCCGTCTCCTCGTAGGGACGCAGTGAGGCGTAGACGGCGAGCAGGAGCGGCGCGAGGAACGCCAGCGACACTCCGGCCAGGAAGATGTGGACACCCCAACGACCCCGGCGCGAAGGAGACTTGGGGGCGGGAAGGGTGGTGGCGGCCGGGTGGGCGGGCGCGCCGGTGCGCAGGTCTGCGGTCATCGGTCGCGGGCACCTCGCAGCTCTTGGACCAGGAACGTCACGATGAATCCCAGGGAGACGGTGAGCAGGACGACCGCGATGGCGGAGCCGAATCCGATGCGACTGGCCTCCCCGATGATGTTGTCGGTGATCAGGACGGAGAGCACTTCCAGTCCGTTGCGGCCCTTGTTGACGGCGTAGACGATGTCGAAGGCGCGCAGAGCCTCGATGACGGTGATCACGCCCACGACGACGTTGACCGGGCGCAGGGTCGGGAAGACGACGCGGAAGAAGGTCTGCCGCTCGTTCGCGCCGTCCATGGCGGCTGCTTCCTTCAGCTGCGGGTCGACGGACTTCAGGCCGGCCAGGTAGAGGATCATGACGTAGCCGACATGCCGCCAGCCCGCCGCGATCATGATCATCCACAGGTTGAGGTGCGAGTCCCCGAGCCAGTCGATCGGGTCGGCGCGGTTGTTGAGGACGGTGTTGACCACGCCCTGGTCGGTGCCGAGGATCAGCTGCGCGATGAAGCCTACGATGGCGAGAGAGAGCACGACCGGCATGTAGATGACGGACTGGTAGAAGCGGCTGAAGCGGACGCCGCGGTCGATGAGCACCGCGAGGAACAGTCCGAACGGGGTGGCGACCAGGCCGAGGAAGAGCAGCCACATGACGTTGTGGCGCACGGCAGGCCAGAACGCCGGATAGTTCTCGACGAGGTTCTTGTAGTTGTCGCCGCCGACCCAGTGGACGTCGCCGACGCCGTCCCAGGCGGTGAAGGAAAGCCCGATGGAGGCCAGCGTCGGGCCCCAGATGATGACGATGTCCAGCAGAACGGGCAGGCCGAGGAGCACGCCGAGGACGACGACGTCGCGGCGGGTGAACCGCCGCAGACGCCGCCGACCGGCGCGCCGTGGGATGTTGAGCGCCACGGAACGTCTTCCTCCGGATTCAGCCGACGGGCGACGAGAAGATGGTCTTCTTCTGTCGTTCGATGCTGTTGCACAGACTGTCGACGTCCTTCGGGTTGCCGATGAAGTCCTGGATCGCCTTGATCATCACAGTCGAGGCGAAGTCGGGACGGGTGTCGCGGTCCATGAACTGCGAAATCTGCTTGGCGCCGGAGACCAGCTGCGCCGACTTCTTCTGCAGAGCGCTGTACTTGGAGGTGTCGGCGCCGTCGTTGACCGCCACGTTGTTGGGGTCGAGGGCGAGGTAGGTTTCCTCGGCCTTGGGGGTGCCCAGCCATTTCAGGAGATGCTTGGCGCCGGTGAGGTTCTTCGACTTCCTGGCGACGAGGAATCCGTCGATGGGGGCTTCCACGGCGTCCTGCCCGTACTGCGGGTCGATCTCGGGGAAGGCGAAGAAGTCGATGTCGCCGCGCTCGTTCTCCGCGAACTGGGTGCCGGGGTGCGGCATTCCGAACACGGCCATGCCCGTCTTGCGCTGCGCCAGACCCTGCCCGGCCTCCTCCCAGGTCCTGCCGAGGGCGCCCTTTTGGTAGTACGGCATGAGTTCGCGCCAGGTGTCGAAGACGCCCTTCACCTTGCTGTCGGTCCACGACTCCTTGCCCGCCATCAGGGACTTGTGGAAGTCATATCCGTTCAGGCGCATGTTGATGTAGTCGAAGGTGCCCATCGCGGGCCAGCCGTCCTTGTCGCAGAAGGCGACCGGAATGCCGTCCTTGGACATCTTCTTGGCGAGCGCGATGAACTCGTCCCAGGTTCCCGGCTGTTGGTATCCCTGCTTCTCAAAGAGGCTCTTCCGGTGGAAGACGGCCCACGGATAGTAGTAGTACGGCACGAAGTACTGCTTGCCCGCGTGCGTGGACTGGTCCTTGAGGGCGTCGGAGAAACCGGTGAAGCCGCTCCACACATCGCTGATCTCGTGCAGCAGCCCTTTCTCGGCGAAGTACTGCATGCGGTATCCGGCGAACCACATGAAGACGTCGTCGGGCGTGCCCTGCAGATAGCGGTTGATGTTCTCCTGGAAGTCGTTGTGGTCCTTGGTGTTGACCTTGACCTTCTTGCCCGAGGTCTTCTCGTACGCCGTGAAGGCCGCCGCGTAGGCCTTCTTGGGAATCGGGTCCGAGGCGTTGGACCCCACGCTGACTTCGTTCTTGTTCCCACCCGGTCCGTCGCCGCAGGCGGACAGCAGGACGGGGAGCGTGACCGCGCCGACTCCCGCGGCCGCACCACGCAATAGATTGCGCCGGGACATCCGATGTCCTGCCGTGCCTTCGGGCACGCCGAACTCCTTGAACGATGACTGTGCCATGTCCCCCTCCTCGGGGTGCCATCCAACACAACCGAACGCGCGGCTTGGATCTCACTCCCATACAGAGGTGTCGTCAAGGGTTCTGACGAAATATCGAACAACCGTTACCCTTCTCTTCCAACAGAGTCCGACAGGTCCTACCGTAAACGCGCACGACAGACGAGGACTGCTACACGTCCTACCTTTCGCGTGTTCGGAGGAACGTAACGATGCGTCACCTTCACATCCGCACACCTCGCCGAAGAGTGATCGGAGCACTCGCTGCAGGACTGTTGTGTACGACCGGGCTCGCGGCGCCGGCTCTCGCCGCTCCCACCGCCGAGCCCGCCGCGCCCACCCTGGCCGACGGTCTTGCCCTCACCCCGCCCATGGGGTTCAACAACTGGAACTCCACGCACTGCCGGGCCGAGTTCAACGAGTCCATGGTCGAGGGAATCGCCGACCTGTTCGTCGACAAGGGCCTCAAGGACGCCGGGTACCAGTACGTCAACCTCGACGACTGCTGGGCCCTGCCGGCGCGCGACGCGGACGGCAAGCTGGTGCCTGACCCGGTCCGATTCCCCCACGGGATCAAGGCAGTTGCCGACTACGTGCACGCCAAGGGTCTCAAGCTCGGCATCTACACCAGCGCGGGAACGAAGACGTGCAACAGCGCGGGATTCCCGGGCGCACTCGGCCACGAGTACAGCGACGCCCAGCAGTTCGCGGACTGGGGCGTCGACTACCTCAAGTACGACAACTGCAACAACCAGGGCGTGGACGCCAAGCTGCGCTACACGACGATGCGTGACGCCCTCAAGGCGACCGGTCGGCCCATCGTGTACAGCATCTGCGAGTGGGGTGAGAACAAGCCCTGGGAATGGGCGTCGGACGTCGGCCACCTGTGGCGCACGACCGGCGACATCAGCGACAGCTGGGGCTCGATGCTGTCGATCCTGAAGCAGAACCTGCCGCTCTCCGCCCACGCGGGCCCCGGCCACTGGAACGACCCGGACATGCTGGAGGTCGGCAACGGCGGAATGACCGACACCGAGTACCGCACGCACTTCTCGATGTGGTCGGTCATGGCGGCACCGCTGCTCATCGGCTCCGACCTGCGCAAGGCGTCCGACGCGACCTTCGACGTCCTCGGCAACAAGGAGGTCATCGCGGTCGACCAGGACCCGCTGGGCAAGCAGGGCACGGTGCTGTCCTCCGAGGGCGGCCGCTGGGTGGTCGCCAAGGAGATGAAGGACGGCAGCCGTGCGGTGGCGCTGTTCAACGAGACCGGCAGTCCACAGCACATCGCCACCACCGCCCGCGCCGCCGGACTGCCCGAGGCCGGCGCGTACACCCTGCGGGACCTGTGGCAGCACAGGAGCTACAACACCGCGGGCACGATCGCGGCGACCGTGCCCGCCCACGGCACGGTTCTCGTCCGCGTCTCGGCCGGCGGCCGGTGGGCCACGCGCCCGCCGGCCGTCGAACTCGGCCTGGACGGCAGCCCGTTGGTGCAGGCCGGCAGGACGGCCGCGCTGACGTCGAAGGTCACCGACCTCGGCCGTACGCCCGCCACACACCTCTCCGTGACACTCGCCGGCCCTGCCGGCTGGACGGTGAAGGCCATCTCGCCGACCACCGCGGGCCTGCTGCCGACGGGCCGTTCCCTGCGCACCAAGTGGCAGGTCACCGCTCCCGGGTCCACCGCCACCGGCTCGTACGACCTGACGTTGAGGGCGCGTTACCGCTCCCTCACGGGTACGCGCGTCGAGAGCGTGCTGCCGCTGAAGGCAACCGTGGTCGTCGCGCCACCCGCGGGTGTCTCCTCGCTCGGTGACCTGCCGTGGCTGTCGACGACCAATGGCTGGGGCCCAGTCGAGCGCAACACCAGCAACGGCGAGAGTGCCGCGGGCGACGGTCGTCCGATCACTCTGGGCGGTGTCGAATTCGCCAAGGGGCTGGGCGTGCACGCCGAGAGCGCTGTCGAGTACTACACCGGCGCGGCGTGCGAGACGGTCACCGCGGACGTCGGTGTCGACGACGAGAAGGGCGCGCGCGGCACCGTCGCCTTCGAGATCTGGGCCGATGGCACGAAGGTCGCCTCGACCGGGGTCCTCACCAACGCGATGCCCGCCCAGCCGGTCACGGCCGACGTGAGCGGCGCCCAGGTGGTCCGGCTCGTCGTCACCGACGGCGGCGACGGCATCGACTCCGACCACGCGGACTGGGCGGACGCGAAGCTCATGTGCTGAGCACCGGGCCCGCCGAGGTCACCGCGCGATCGTCGAGGGTTCAACCCCCTGACGACGCGCGGTGACCGTCATCGGCCTACCACCATGCGCTGCAGCGCGCCGTGTTGTCGCCCCGCGCCTGCACGCAGACGCGGGCCAGCGCAGGGTCGTTGTCCGGGATGTAGGTGGACTCCTGGGTGTTCCACGGGTCGACCCAGATCCGGTTCTGCAGCCCGTAGAAGTGGTTGGTGTCGCCGTCCGGGGCCCAGTCGATCCAGCCCGAACAGGTGGTGCCACCACTGCTGTTGTTCACGTAGTTCCGGACCTGCCAGCCCCCGCCGCCCGAAACGTACTCGCTCATCAGGGTGCCCGAGCAGCTGTTGCTCCACACCGTGTGCCGCGCGGTCTCGGCGGAGGCGACCCCGCTGCCGCCCAGCACCAGCGTGGCGACTCCGGCAAGCGTGCCGACCCCGACGGCAGCCCGCCGCACGATACGTGCGTTCATGTCCCGTTCCCTCCCTCATGCCCGGCATGCGCCGCGCACGAGTGATCTTCAGGGAAGGCTCCAACAGACCGCCAATGGAACGCCAACCGCCGAATGGAGGACCAACCACCGCTTTTCACACGGCAGTTGGGCGCGGTGACCTGCAGGCCGCCGCAGCAGCCCCCACCAGGCCCGCATCCGTCCCCGTCTGCGCGGGCACGACCGTCAGCCGCTGGACGAAGGACAGGGTCGCGTAGTCGGCCAGGGCCTTGCGCAGCGGTGTGAACAGGATGCTGCCGGCCTTGCCCACACCCCCGCCGATCACCGCGATGTCGATCTCGACCAGGGTCGCGGTGGCCGCGATCCCGGCAGCCAGCGCCTGTGCGGCCCGCTCGAAGGAGGCCACGGCGACCGGATGGCCCTCGCGAGCGGCGGCGGCCACCGCGGCGGCCGAGGTGTCGCCGTCGGGACCGGGCAGCCAGCCCTGTTCCAGGGCGCGGCGGGCGATGTTGGGGCCGCTGGCGATGCGCTCGACGCAGCCACGGGAACCGCACGGGCACGGGTCGCCGTCGAGGTCGACGCTGATGTGGCCGATGTGCCCGGCGTTGCCCGTCGGGCCGGGGTGCAGCCGGCCGCCGAGGACCAGGCCGCCGCCGACGCCGGTGGAGACCACCATGCACAGCGCGTTGTCGTGCCCACGGGCGGCGCCCTGCCAGTGCTCGGCGGCGGTGATCGCCACCCCGTCGCCGATCAGCTCGACCGGCAGGCTTCCGGTGACCCCACGTACCCGCTCGACCAGCGGGAAGTCACGCCAGCCCGGCACGTTCACCGGGCTGACCGTGCCCGCGGAGGCGTCCACGGGGCCCGCGCTGCCGATCCCGACGGCTCCTGCCCTGCTCCACAGCGGGGAGCCGGTCAGCTCGCCGAGCACGTCCTCGACGGCCCGCATAACGGTGTCGCCGTGCTCCTGCGCCGGCGTCGGGCGCTGGGCGCGCAGGAGGATCCGGCCGTGGCCGTCCACGAGCGCTCCGGCGATCTTGGTGCCGCCGATGTCGAGCGCGGCCACGAGGTCGGTGTGCATCAGTGTCTGATCTCCCGCTGAACCTTGAGGAACCTTGAGGAAAGGGCAGGCCGGTCTCGCGGTGGGGGCGCAGGCCGGAGATTGCGGTGGACAGTCTCTCCCGCATCTGACAACGTTGTCCAGGCTCTATGCTCGACGCCACATCCTCATACAAGCCGGGGGACCTTCGCATCCCCGCGGACGACACGACAGGACAGGACATCGTGGCAGAGACCGCCCGTCGCCCCGAGAACCGCTACGGCAACCGTCCGACGATGAAGGATGTCGCGGCGCGCGCCGGGGTCGGCCTCAAAACGGTCTCACGAGTCGTCAACGGCGAGCCGGGCGTCACCCCGGACACCGAGCGCCGAGTCCAGGAGGCGATCGACGCGCTGGGCTTTAGGCGCAACGACAGCGCCCGGGTGCTGCGCAAGGGCCGCACCGCCAGCATCGGCCTCGTCCTGGAGGACCTCGCCGACCCGTTCTACGGCCCCCTCAGCCGCGCGGTGGAGGAGGTGGCCCGGGCGCACGGTGCCCTGCTCATCAACGGCTCCAGCGCCGAGGACCCGGACCGCGAGCAGGAGCTGGTCCTCGCCCTGTGCGCGCGCCGCGTGGACGGGCTCGTCGTGATCCCCGCCGGTGACGACCACCGCTACCTGGAGCCCGAGATAAGGGCGGGCGTCGCCACCGTGTTCGTGGACCGACCCGCCGGAAGGATCGACGCCGACGTCGTCCTGTCGGACAGCTTCGGCGGTGCCCGGGACGGTGTGGCCCACCTCATCGCCCACGGCCACCGCCGCATCGGCTTCATCGGCGACATGCCCCGCATCCACACCGCCGCCGAGCGGCTGCGCGGCTACCGCGCCGCCATGGAGGACGCGGGCATACCCGTCGAGGACGCCTGGATGTCCCTCGGCGTCACCGACCCGCAGCGGGTGCGCAGGGCGGCCGAGGACATGCTCTCCGGCCCCTCCCCCGTCACCGCGGTCTTCGCCGGCAACAACCGCGTCACCGTCACCGTCGTCCGGGTCATCGCCGAGCGCGGCCGCCCCGTCGCCCTCGTCGGCTTCGACGACATCGAGCTCGCCGACCTCCTCCAGCCCGGCGTGACCGTCGTCGCCCAGGACGCCGCCACCCTGGGCCGCACCGCCGCCGAGCGCCTCTTCCGCCAACTCGACGGCAGCCTCGTCGTCCCCGAGCGCATCGAGCTGCCGACACGGCTGATCACGCGCGGCTCGGGCGAACTGCCGCCCACGGACTGACCCTTGGCCGCAGCCGTCGGCCTCGGGTCTCCAGCGGTCGCGTACGGCGTCAGCAGACGGGAAGTCCGGGAAGCGGTGCGTCGTTGTCGCCGCCCTTGAGGTAGACATCGCTGACGAAGACGTTCGTGTTGCCGCTGTCGTCGTCCGTCCTGGCCCACCACACGTTCGTCCACTCGCCGTAGGTCTCGCGGCGGCCCAGGTTCTGCTGGCAGTAGAAGTAGTTGGTGCCCGCGTTGAGGACGCCGGCCTCGGCTCCGGCAGCCGTGTAGGACTTGGCGGTGCGCCAGACGTTGCAGTTGTACTTGCCGCCGCCGGCGGGGTCGCACACCGGCGCGGGGCTGGAGCCGCCTGCGCCGCCGCCTGTGCTCCCGCTGCCGCCGGTCGTGCCGCCGTCGCCCGAGCCGCCCGTCGTACCGCCCGAGCCGGTGCCGCCGCCCGAGCCGGTACCCGTGCCGCCGCCCGCGGGCTTCGACGCGGAACCGGTGGCCTCCCGGGTGGCGGTGGCCTCACCCTTGCCGCCCGGCTCCTTGCCGGGAGCCTTGGACTTCCGCTCGCCCTTCCCGGTGGGCTCCGCGCCGTTGGAGAGGTCGTCCGCGCCCCGGCTGTCGTCCCCCGAGGGCACGGCACCGGCGCCGTGGGACGACGTGGGCCGGGCCGCGCCTGCGGTGGCGGTGGTGTCGTCGGAGCCGCCGAGGAGCGCGACGGTCACGCCGGTCGCGGCGAGTACGACGGTGACGGCCAGCGCGGTCAGCAGGACGCGTCCCCTGCCGCGGCGTGGCGAGGGTGCCGCAGCGGGTGACGAGGCCGGGGTGACCACGGTCGGGCCCATGGGCGGCGCCCCGAAACCGGCGCCCGCCCCGGACGCCGGGACCTGCGGGACCTGTGCGGGCGGTCCCTGCTCGGGCGGCCCGAACCCCGGCGGGATCGACGGAACGCTCCGCTGCGTCGTCTCGCGAATCGCCTCGCGCGGCAGCGGCGCCGGACCGCGCAGCCCGGTCGTCGCGGTGTCCGCATCGGGTGCCGCAGCCACCTGCTCCAGCAGCTCGCGGGCCCGGTCCGCGTCCGGGCGGGCGTCCGGCTGCTTGTGCATCAGCTGCTGCAGTACGGGCCCCAGCGGCCCGGCCCGGCGCGGCTCCGGCAGCGGATCGACCACGATCGCGGTGAGCGTGGACCAGGTGGACGTACGGCGGAAGGGCGACGCGCCCTCGACGGCGGCGTACAGCGTCGCGCCGAGCGCCCAGACGTCCGACGCGGGGCCGGGGTCGTTGCCCTGGGCCCGCTCGGGTGCCAAGTAGTCGAGGGAGCCGACGAGTTCGCCGCTGCGGGTCAGGTGGGTGGCGGAGCCGTCGCCGGGGTCCTCCATCGTCGCGATGCCGAAGTCGGTCAGGACGACCCGTCCGGATCGGTCGAGGAGGATGTTGCCGGGCTTCACGTCGCGGTGGAGCACCCCGGCGCGGTGGGCGGCGGCGAGTGCGTCCATGACCTTGGCGCCGATGGACGCCGCCTCGCGCGCGTCGAGAGTGCCGCGCTCGCGCAGGACGTCGTCCAGGGAGGGTCCGTCGACCAGTTCCATGACGATCAGTGGGCGTCCGTCGACCTCGGCCACGTCGTGCACGGCGACGACGCCGGGATGGCGCACCCGGGCCGCGGCGCGTGCCTCGCGCTGCATGCGCAGGCCCAGGTCGGCCAGTTCGGGCGCGGCGGCGTCCGTGTAGGTGCGCAGCTCCTTGACGGCGACCTCGCGGCCGAGCACCTCGTCGACGGCTCTCCAGACGACACCCATGCCACCGCGGCCGAGCTGCGCCACGATGCGATAGCGCCCGGCGAGCACCCGGCCGACGCCCTCCGCCTGTTCGTTCTCCCCCGAAGACACCGCTGCCCCGTTCCTGTGACACACCAATGAAGTGCCGCACAGCCTACGGGGCAGCGGTGACAGCAGAAGTCGTAGGAGACTCCTGTGACGGACCCCCTACAAATGCTCCCCCCGCCGCAATCCTCCTGCGTGACTCCTAGATGCCGGAGATCGTCAGGTCCGCCCGCCGGGGCGCGGCGAAGCCCTCCAGGTCGGCGCGGGTCAGGCCGGTCAGGCGGGCGACCTCGGCGATGTCGAGAGCGCCGCAGTCCAGGCCGCGCAGCAGGTAGCCGCTGAGGGCCTTGGCGGTGGCGGGCTCGTCCATGACGTCGCCGCCCGCATGGTTGGCGTATCGCGCGAGGCGGCCCGCGGCCTGCTCGAAGCCCTCGCGGTAGAAGGCGAAGACGGCGGCGTAGCGGGTCGGGATGTGGGCGGGGTGCATGTCCCAGCCCTGGTAGTAGGCGCGTGCGAGGGCCCGGCGGGTGAGGCCGTAGTGCAGCCGCCAGGCATCGTGGACCTTCTCGGTGGGGCCGACGGGAAGGACGTTGGTGGAGCCGTCGCAGACGCGTACGCCGGTGCCCGCGGCGGCGACCTGCATGATCGCCTTGGCGTGGTCGGCGGCCGGGTGGTCGCTGGCCTGGTAGGCGGCGGACACGCCGAGGCAGGCGCTGTAGTCGAAGGTGCCGTAGTGCAGGCCGGTGGCGCGGCCCTCGGCGGCCTGGATCATGCGGGCGACGGTGGCGGTGCCGTCGATGGCAAGGATGGACTGGCTGGTCTCGATCTGGATCTCGAAGCCGATCCGCCCGGCGTCCAGCCCCCGTGCCTTCTCGAACTCCTCCAGGAGCCGGACCATGGCGGTGACCTGCTCGGCGTAGGTCACCTTGGGGAGCGTCAGGACGAGCCCTTCGGGCAGCCCGCCCGCCTCCATCAGCCCGCTCAGGAAGATGTCGAGGGTACGGATCCCGCGGTCGCGTACCGGGGCCTCCATGCACTTCATCCGGATGCCCATGTACGGGGCCGCGGTGCCGTTCTCGTACGCCTCGGCGATCAGCCGGGCCGCACGGGCGGCGGCCGCGTCCTCCTCGTCGTCCGGGCGGGGGCCGTAGCCGTCCTCGAAGTCGACGCGCAGGTCCTCGATGGGCTCGCGCTCCAGCTTGGCGCGGACGCGGTCGTACACGGCTGCGGCGAGGTCGTCGCCGAGGCCGAGGACGGCGGCGAAGGAGGCGGCGTCCGGGGCGTGCTCGTCGAGGGCGGCGAGGGCCCTCTCGCCCCAGGAGCGGACGGTGTCGGCGGCGAACACGTCACCGGGCACATACACGGTGTGAACGGGCTGGCGGGTGCCGGGGTCTCCGGGGTAGCGGCGCTCCAGCTCCACGTCGACCGGGGCGAGGGAGGCGCTGATCTCCTCGCTGACGGCGCCCGCGAGGCTCGTCGTCACCTTCTCCTGCTGGCCCTGACCCATCCCACACCCTCCTGTTTTCCGCTTCACGGAATCAACAATCCGTAGAGCGAAGTTATCTGTGGAGCTTCCCGCCGGTCAACACCTGTCCGCAGCGTGGTCCGTCCTCCTCATTTCTGCCCCACGCCTTCTTCCGTACAGCCGTGCGCACCCTTCATCCTGACTCGGGTGGGAGGGGGTCGCGTGTCGAACATCGGGCGAGTGACGCGTCGTATGGGCCTGCGGACCGGGGCGGCGGCGGCCGCCGCGCTGCCGCTGCTCGGTCCGGCTGCCGCTTCCGCCGGCCGGCACCCGGGCCACCGCCTGGACGTCATGACGTTCAACCTCCGCTACGCGAGCAAGGCCGAGCCCAACAGCTGGTCCGCGCGCCGCCCCGTGATGCGCGAGCTGCTGCACCGGGAGGCACCCGCCGTCCTCGGCACGCAGGAAGGCCTCTACCGGCAGCTGCGCGACATCGAGTCCGATCTCGGCCCGCGCTACGACTGGATCGGCACGGGCCGGGCGGGTGGCAGCCGGGACGAGTTCGCGGCGGTGTTCTACGACACCCAACGCCTGGCCCCGGTGGAGTACGACCACTTCTGGCTCTCCGACACCCCGGAGGTGATCGGCTCGAACACCTGGGGCGGTTCGTGCGTCCGCATGGTCACCTGGGTCCGCTTCCGCGATCTGCGCGACGGTGAGCGGGAGTTCTACTTCCTCAACACACATCTCGACAACGCGAGCCAGCACGCGCGCAGCCGCTCCGTCCCGCTGATCCGCGCGCGAATCGCCCGGCTGGACTCCTCCCTGCCCCTGCTGCTGACCGGCGACTTCAATGTGGCGGCCCACCAGAACCCCGTCTACGACGCGCTGCTCGGCGCCGGGCTCGTCGACACCTGGGACGCGGCGGTCGAACGCGGCCCGCTGTACGGAACCTTCCACGGCTATGGACCCCTCGTCCCCGACGGCGACCGGATCGACTGGGTTCTGGCGACGCCGGGGGTCACGGTGCACCGGGCTTCGGTGAACACGTTCTCCAAGCGCCGCCAGTTCCCCAGCGACCACCTTCCCGTGCAGGTGTCGCTCACTCCGGGATGACAGCCCGGGAGCCCCCGGGAAAACACCGAGGCCCCCAGGGCCGCCTGCGCGGTCCCGGGGGCCTCGATACAGCCCGGCTCGATCAGCCCTTGCGGGTGTTGATCTCCTCGGTGAGCTGCGGGACGACGTCGAAGAGGTCGCCGACGACGCCGTAGTCGACCAGATCGAAGATCGGGGCCTCGGCGTCCTTGTTGACGGCCACGATCGTCTTCGAGGTCTGCATGCCGGCGCGGTGCTGGATGGCGCCGGAGATGCCGTTGGCGATGTAGAGCTGCGGCGAGACGGACTTGCCGGTCTGGCCGACCTGGTTGGTGTGCGGGTACCAGCCCGCGTCCACCGCGGCGCGGGAGGCGCCGACGGCCGCGCCGAGGGAGTCGGCGAGCGCCTCGATGATCGGGAAGTTCTCGGCGCCGTTGACACCACGGCCGCCGGAGACCACGATCGCGGCCTCGGTCAGCTCCGGACGCCCGGTCGACTCACGCGGGGTGCGCGCGGTCACCTTGGTGCCGGTGGCCTGGGCCGAGAAGGACACCGTCAGGGCCTCGACGGTGCCGGCGGCCGGGGCGGCCTCGACGGGCGCCGAGTTCGGCTTGACCGTGATGACCGGGGCGCCCTTGGAGACACGGGACTTGGTGGAGAAGGAGGCGGCGAACGCGGACTGCGTCGCGATCGGGCCCTCGTCACCGGCCTCCAGGTCGACGGCGTCGGTGATGATGCCCGAGCCGATGCGCAGCGCCAGGCGGGCGGCGATCTCCTTGCCCTCCGCGGAGGACGGGACCAGGACGGCGGCCGGGGAGACGGCTTCGTAGGCGGCCTGCAGCGCGTCGACCTTCGGCACGACCAGGTAGTCGGCGAACTCGGCGGCATCGGCGGTCAGGACCCGGGTCGCGCCGTGCTCGGCGAGTGCGGCGGCGGTGTTGTCCGCACCGGCACCCAGCGCGACCGCGACGGGCTCGCCGATGCGGCGGGCCAGGGTCAGCAGCTCCAGGGTGGGCTTGCGGACGGCACCGTCCACGTGGTCGACGTAGACGAGAACTTCAGCCATGGGACTTCTACTCTCCTGCTTGCGAAAGATGAGGGGCGGTCAGCGAGTGGGGTGTGCCTGCACTCCCCGGGGCGCTCAGATGAACTTCTGGCCCGCGAGGAACTCGGCGAGCTGCTTGCCGCCCTCGCCCTCGTCCTTGACGATCGTGCCGGCGGTGCGCGCCGGGCGCTGGGTGGCGGAGTCGACCACGGTCCAGGCACCTTCGAGGCCGACCTCGTCGGTCTCGATGTCGAGGTCGGACAGGTCCCAGGACTCGACCGGCTTCTTCTTGGCGGCCATGATGCCCTTGAAGGACGGGTAACGCGCCTCGCCCGACTGGTCGGTGACCGACACGACCGCCGGGAGGGAGGCCTCCAGCTGCTCGGAGGCGGAGTCGCCGTCGCGGCGGCCCTTGACGGTGCCGTCCTCGACCGAGACCTCGGAGAGCAGGGTGACCTGCGGGACGCCCAGGCGCTCGGCCAGCAGCGCCGGGACGATGCCGGCGGTGCCGTCGGTGGACGCCATGCCGGAGATGACCAGGTCGTAGCCGGCCTTCTCGATCGCCTTGGCCAGCACCAGCGAGGTGCCGATGGCGTCGGTGCCGTGCAGGTCGTCGTCCTCGACGTGGATGGCCTTGTCGGCGCCCATGGACAGCGCCTTGCGCAGCGCGTCCTTGGCGTCCTCGGGGCCGACGGTCAGGACGGTGATCTCCACGTCGTCGTCGGAGTTGTCCGAGATCTGCAGCGCCTGCTCCACCGCGTACTCATCCAGCTCGGAGAGCAGACCGTCCACGTCGTCCCGGTCGACGGTCAGGTCATCGGCGAAGTGCCGGTCGCCAGTGGCGTCGGGCACGTACTTCACAGTGACAACGATCCTCAAGCTCACGCCGGCTCTCCTACTGCATCGTCATTTCTGGGCTGCCTTCTTTCAGGCAGCATAGGCGCCTGAAGCGGCCGATCCCGGTCGGGGCGGCCCGCGCTCCGAACGAAATATTACTCGTCAGTACACCCAGTGAACGCCCACTAAGCAAGCGCTTTGAACTGTGACCTTGGCAACGCTGCGTAGTCGAAAAGAGCAGCCTGAGCCCCGTCCCGAGGATCATGCGCGACCGAGCCTAGTCGCGCAGGCCGCCGAAACGCCCCTCGTGGTAGAGCAGCGGGCGCCCCGCGCCCGAGGGGTCGCCGAGGACGACCTCGGCCAGCACGATGCGGTGGTCCCCCGCCGGGACGCGTGCCACGACCCGGCACACGAGCCAGGCGAGTACGTCGTCGAGCACGGGAACGCCTTCGGGGCCCTCGCGCCAGCCGGTGGGCGCCCCGAAGCGGTCGGCGCCGCTCCTGGCGAAGGTCGCGGCCAGTTCCCGCTGGTGCTCTCCGAGTATGTGCACGCCGACATGGTCGGACTCGGCGATCGCGGGCCAACTGGAGGCGCCCAGGCCGATGCCGAAGGAGATGATCGGGGGCTCGGCGGAGACCGAGGTGAGCGAGGTCGCGGTGAAGCCGACGGGGCCGCCGCCACCCGGGGCCGTGATCACGGCGACACCGGCCGCGTGCCGCCGGAAGACGGAGCGCAGCAGGTCCGGGGAGGCGAGCTGGGGAGTGGCGAGGTCGGGCGTGGCCGTCATGGAGTTGTCCTTCTGCGGGAGGTGGTGAGCGGATCCGTGGTTGCTCAACAACTCGGACAGTGCGCACGCGCGATGCGGGTCGGGGCCGCGGTCCGAATGCGTTCGCGCTCGAGGAGAAGGAGTTCCGGGGGCATGCGATCAGGCTGGCGACAGGCGGTGCGGGCAGTCAAGGGCGTTCCGGCATCTGGGAGCCGCATCACCCGCGGCCCCCCAGGTCAATGGGCCATGGGGCAGTTGCGAACCGCCGGTTCACACGGCCTCCCCCAGCGCGGCGATCACGTCGGCCTTGCGGGGCTGACCGCTGGCGCGCCGCACGATCCGTCCGTCCGCGTCGAGGACGAGCACGGTCGGCGTCTTGAGGATCTCGAGTTCGCGTACGAGTTCGAGGCGGTCCTCCGCGTCGATCTCCACGTGGATCACGCCCGGCACCATGTCGGCGACCTCGCCGAGCACCCGCCGGGTCGCCCGGCAGGGGGCACAGAAGGCGCTGGAGAACTGCACCAGCGTGGCCCGTTCACCGAGGTCCTGCCCCAACTCCGGCGCACCGAGCCGCTTTCCGCCGTCGCGCCCGCGCACCCTCACCCTCCCGTTCCGCCGCTGATGCAGCACTCCGTACCCGCTCGCCAACGCGAGCACCACCACGCACACCACAAGTCCGGTCATCTTCGCGTGCAGCGTTCACGCGACTGCAAAGATTCCCCGCTCCTCGAAATCCCTCCGATGCGGAATGCTTGATTCATGGACATTGATGTGAGGGGGCCGCGGTTCGGTGCGGCCGTGACGGCCGTCGTACTGGCGGTCGTGCTGATCACGGGAAGCGTCTGGCTGCTGGCCTGGCAGACGCTGGCCTTCGCGATGGGCGCGGTGGGCGGGGTAGGGCGCTCCCCGTACGGCTGGCTCTTTCGCAGGGCCGTGCGCCCCCGCCTCGGGCCGCCCACGGAGTTCGAGGCACCCGAGCCGCCGCGGTTCGCCCAGGCTGTCGGGCTGACCTTCGCGGCCGTGGGACTCGTCGGGTACGCGGCGGGAGTGCAAGGTCTCGGCCTCGCGGCGACGGGGGCCGCGCTCGCCGCCGCGTTCCTCAATGCCGCGTTCGGATACTGCCTGGGATGCGAGATGTACCTGCTCGTACGGCGGGTGACTGTTCGAGCGGAGTAAAGGCGACGTAAAAGCCCGAGGTGGATCAAGCTGTCGACGTGACGAGGATCTCGCCGTTCTCAGGCACCAGGACTGGCCCCCCGTCCGTTCTTGGGGCACGATCTGCGCAATGCCGTAAACCTACGGCTGCGTAACTTCCGCCCATGGGGATCCCGTCCCAGGCAGAGAGAAGGGTCCACTCCGTCCATGGCAGAGCTTGTCTACCGTCCCGTCGTCGGTCTCGCCCAAACGTTGTTCAAGGCCTGGGACCTCAAGATCGACCTGCAGGGATCGGAGAACATTCCGCGCTCGGGCGGCGCCGTGCTGGTGAGCAATCACATCAGCTATCTGGACTTCATCTTCGACGGCCTGGCCGCGCTTCCGCAGAAGCGTCTGGTGCGCTTCATGGCGAAGGAATCGGTGTTCCGGCACAAGATCTCCGGGCCGCTGATGCGCGGTATGAAGCACATTCCGGTGGACCGCAAGCAGGGTGAGACGGCGTATCAGCACGCCTTGCAGTCGCTGCGCTCCGGCGAGATCGTCGGCGTCTTCCCCGAGGCGACGATCTCGCAGTCGTTCACCCTCAAGAGCTTCAAGTCGGGCGCCGCGCGCATGGCCCAGGAGGCCGGCGTCCCGCTGATCCCGATGGCGCTGTGGGGCACCCAGCGTCTGTGGACCAAGGGTCACCCGAAGAACTTCAGGCGCAGCCACACCCCGATCACGATCCGCGTCGGCGAGCCGGTCGAGGCCCCGGCCGACCAGTACGCGGGCGCGATCACCCGGCGGCTGCGCGAGCGGGTCCAGGAGCTCCTGGAAGCCGCGCAGCGCGCCTACCCCGTGCGCCCCAAGGGGCCGGACGACACCTGGTGGATGCCCGCGCACCTCGGTGGCACGGCGCCGACCCCCGAAGAGGTCCGCGCCGCCGAGAAGAGCTGAGCGGGCCGACCGGTCAGGCCGGGGCGTGGACGGTGATCCGCGCCCCAGGGCTGAACTTCTCCAGCAGTTCGGCGAGTTCCGCGCCGGCTGCCTCGGCGTCGGCGACCGGCATCGGCGCCAGACTCTCCAGCAGGAAGATCGCGGAGGTGGACGCCTCCGTGAGCCTCGTGCGCGGCCCCTGGCGCCAGTTCCAGCGGCGGCAGGTGACACCCTCGTCGTCGCACCACACGACCTCCCCGGCGTCGGGGTGCTCGACGATCTCCTCGCCGCCCGCGACGGTCACGAAGTCCTCGACGCCGGTGGCCCGTTCGAGGTGCATGCCGCCCCGGATGCGGTCGGTGTCCTCGCCGCCCACGGGGATGAGATGGGCGACGCTGATGGCGTTGTAGAGGTCGACGAGGACGTTGATACGGGGCAGTCCGGCGTCCGTGAGGGCCCGCTTGGCCAGCGCTTCCGCCGAGTTGCGCGTCCGTGAGGGCTTGGATCCGAACGCCGTGTACGTCTCGCGCCAGGCGGCCATGTGCGGGTCCTCGTGCGGAGGGCGCCCGTCCAGTCGTGCCGCGAGACGGCGGGTCGCGTCGTCGAGGAGGGCCGAAGTCCCCTCGGTGCTGGGCCCGTTGAGGAGTCCTTGCGCCTCGACGGCGACGTGGGTGAAGCCGGGCGCGAGGGCGCGCACCTTGTCGGACACGGTGAGTGTGAGAGTCATCGACTGCTTTGCCTCAGAGCGCGGTGGGGAGGGTCTTCCACAGGTGCGGCCGGTCGGCAGCGCCCTTGAGGGCATGCACAACGGCCGGGTGAGGTTCAGCGTACAGCACCGGATAGTCCACCTCATTGGACTCCGGATCCGGAATCCAGGCCAGCCGCTCTCCATCGAGCGAGAACTGCGCGTCGACGCCCGGCTTGTTCCCGCGGCAGTCCTGGCGGTGCCAGGCCCCGTTGAACCGTACGGCGACAAGGCCGTGCACGACATGCCCGCTGCCGTCGTCGTGCAGCAGGCTCTGATAGCAGAGCGCGGTGGGGATGTCCTCGGCCCGCAGGAGCGCGGTCAGGGCATGGGCCTTGGCGTGACAGATGCCGGTGCGCTGCTCCAGGACGTCGGAGGCGCGCCAGGTGACCCGGGGATCGCCGGAGTCCGCCGAGTGCGGGATGGTGTCGCGCACGAATTCGTACGCGGCCCGCGCATAGGCATACGAGTCGGCGGCACCCTTGGCGAGGCGTACGGCCGTCTCGCGTACGAGCGGATGATGGTGGTCGATGACCTCGTCGGCGGCCAAGTATGCGGACAGGTCGGGGGTTTGTTGGATCAGCTCCATGTGCGCAGAGCATAGGAATACGGTCGACCTGGAGTCAATGACTTTTCGGTCGACCGTATATCTATGCATGCTCCTGGCTCTCGGTGGAGAGGCCCGGGACAGATCCTGGCGCCGTCCTAGTGCGCCATCTCCTCCTTGAGCGCCGCCACGAACCCGTCGACGTCGTCCTCGGTGGTGTCGAACGCGCACATCCAGCGCACGTCGCCCGCGGCCTCGTCCCAAAAGTAGAAGCGGTAGCGCTTCTGCAGGCGCTCGCTCACGTCGTGCGGCAGCCGCGCGAAGACCGCGTTGGCCTGCACCGGGTAGAGGATCTCCACCCCGTGCACCGAGCGCACACCCTCGGCCAGGCGCTGCGCCATCTCGTTGGCGTGGCGGGCGTTACGCAGCCAGAGGTCCTTGGCGAGCAGGGCCTCCAACTGCACCGAGACGAAGCGCATCTTGGAGGCGAGCTGCATCGACAGCTTGCGCAGGTGCTTCATGTGGCTGACGGCGTCCTGGTTGAGGACGACGACCGCCTCGCCGAACATCGCGCCGTTCTTCGTGCCGCCGAACGTCAGGATGTCGATGCCGACCGCGTTGGTGAACGTCCGCATCGGCACGTCCAGCGCGGCGGCCGCGTTGGCTATCCGGGCGCCGTCGAGGTGCACCTTCATGCCGTGCCCGTGGGCGTGCTCGACGATCGCGCGGATCTCGTCCGGCGTGTAGAGCGTGCCCAGTTCGGTGTTCTGGGCGAGCGAGACGACCTGCGGCATCGCACGGTGCTCGTCGTCCCAGCCGAACGCCTGCCGGTCGATCAGCTCGGGTGTGAGCTTGCCGTCAGGCGTGGGCACGGTGAGCAGCTTGAGGCCGCCCATCCGCTCGGGGGCGCCGCCCTCGTCCACGTTGATGTGCGCGCTCTCCGCGCAGATCACCGCGCCCCAGCGGTCGGTGACCGCCTGGAGTGCCACCACGTTCGCGCCGGTGCCGTTGAAGACCGGGAAGGCCTCGGCACCGGCACCGAAGTGGCTGCGGACGATCTGCTGGAGGTTAGCGGTGTAGTCGTCCTCGCCGTACGCGACCTGGTGCCCGCCGTTGGCCAGGGCCAGGGCGGCGAGCACCTCGGGGTGGACCCCCGCGTAGTTGTCGCTGGCGAAGCCGCGGACCGCCGGGTCGTGGTGACGCCGGGCGTCGGTCTTCGGAGGGTTCACGGCTTCTCGGTCAGCCACAGACGGTTTCCGTTCAGTTCCGCGGCGGGCTTCTCCCAGACGTCGGCGATGGCCCGAGCCAGGTCCTTGACGTCCGTGAAGCCCGCGAACTTCGCGTTGGGCCGCTCGGCACGCATGGCGTCGTGGACCAGCGCCTTCACCACCAGGATCGTAGCGGCGGAGCTGAGCTCCTCACCGCCCCCGGCCTTGCGGAAGAAGTCGGCCATGGCGAGCGTCCAGGCCTCGGCGGCGGCCTTGGCCGCGGCGTAGGCGGCGTTGCCCGCGGTGGGCTTGGTCGCGCCCGCGGCGCTGATCAGGACGTAGCGGCCGCGGTCGCTGCGCTGGAGCACCTCCGAGAAGGCGAGGGAGGTGTGCTGCACGGTGCGGATGAGCAGCAGCTCCAGGAAGTCCCAGTCGTCGAGGCTCGTCTTGATGAACGTCTCGCTGCCGCGCCAGCCGCCGACGAGATGGACGACGCCGTCGACCCGGCCGAACTCCTTCTCGATGTGCGTGGCCCAGTCCCGGGTGGAATCCAGGTCGAGCAGGTCGACGGGCTCACCGGTGACGGTGGCACCCCCCGACGCGTAGCGGGCCGCGTCCACGGCCTCCGCGAGCCGCTCAGGGTCGTTGTCCGCGCCGACGACCGTCGCACCCGCCTCGGCCAGCCGCAGCAGCGTCGCGCGCCCGGCGGGTCCACCCGCGCCGGCCACCGCGATCACCGCACCGCTGAGAGCTCCGTTCCCCGCCATGGTCTTCGCCTCCTGAGCAGTGTTGATGCGGTCACTCACGCGGCGGCCCGCTCGGCGCCCGCTGCCGTGATGCCCTTGGTGGAGGCGATCACGTTCTTCAGCTTCTTCGAGAGCGCCTCATAGAACATGCTGAGCGGAAACTCGTCCGGAAGCACGTCGTCCACGAGCTTTCGCGGCGGCTGGGTCAGGTCCAGGGCGTCCGGGCCCTTGGCCCAGCGGGAGCCCGGGTGCGGGGCGAGATAGGTGGAGACCAGCTCGTACGCCTTGAACCAGTGGACCAGCTTGGGGCGGTCGATGCCGTCGCGGTAGAGCTTCTCGATCTCCGCGCACAGCTGGTTGGTGATCTGCGGGGCGCGCTGCCAGTCGATGAAGAGCTTGTTGTCGGTCCAGCGGACGACGTCATGCTTGTGCAGGTAGGCGAAGAGCAGCTGGCCGCCGAGACCGTCGTAGTTGCGCACCCGCTCGCCGGTGACCGGGAAGCGGAACATCCGGTCGAAGAGGACCGCGTACTGCACGTCACGAGCCTGCGGGACGCCGTCGGCCTCCAGCTTCACGGCCTCCTTGAAGGCGGTGAGGTCGCAGCGCAGCTCCTCCAGGCCGTACATCCAGAACGGCTGGCGCTGCTTGATCATGAACGGGTCGAAGGGCAGGTCGCCGTGGCTGTGGGTGCGGTCGTGGACCATGTCCCACAGGACGAAGGCCTCTTCGCTGCGCTTCTGGTCGTGCACCATCGAGGCGATGTCCTCGGGCAGCTCCAGGCCCAGGATGCCGACGGCGGCGTCGGTGACGGCACGGAAGCGGGCGGCCTCACGGTCGCAGAAGATGCCGCCCCAGGAGAAGCGCTCGGGCGCTTCGCGCACGGCGATGGTCTCCGGGAAGAGGACGGCCGAGTTCGTGTCGTAGCCGGCGGTGAAGTCCTCGAAGGAGATCCCGCAGAACAGCGGGTTGTCGTAGCGGGTGGCCTCCAGCTCTGCGAGCCAGTCGGGCCACACCATGCGCAGCACGACCGCTTCGAAGTTGCGGTTCGGGTTGCCGTTCTGCGTGTACATCGGGAAGACGACCAGGTGCTGTAGCCCGTCCTCGCGGTGTGCGGCGGGCTGGAAGGCCAGCAGCGAGTCGAGGAAGTCGGGCACATGGAAGCCCTGGTCCGCCCAGCGGCGCAGATCCTTCACGAGCGCCGCGTGGTAGTCGGCGTCGTGCGGCAGCAGCGGGGCGAGCTGCTCTATCGCGTCTATGACACGGCGTACGGCCAGGTCCGCATCGGACGCGTCGGGCGCGCCCTCGGCCTCGAAGTCGATCGAGCCGTCCTTGGACTGCCATGGCCGGATCTCCTCCACGGCAACCTTGAGCACGGGCCAAGCCGGGTGCTCCACCACCCTGCCCACGGGAGGAACCCGCTCCTCCGTCACAGCCTGCACAAGAATTTCCGTCATGCCCCATCCTCCACGGGAGAACCTCGCGTATGGACACCGTATGCGTCCGAGGTTCCTTCCCACAAGTGGAGCCTCGGGAGATTATCCTGCGCCACCCCCATCTTCACCGCTCTTTTTCCTGTCGGACACCGTTGCGGCGATTACTTCCGCTACGGACTGCTGTGCGGCGCGGGCGTCCGCGAGGAGCTCCGGGAAGCCGAAGAATCCGTGGAACATGCCCGGAAAGTGGCTCTCCGTGACCGGCACGCCGGCCGCGCGCAGCTTCGCGGCGTACGCGCGGCCCTCCGCGCAGAGCCGGTCGAAGCCCGCGGTGACGATGTGGGCGGGCGGCAGACGGTGCAGTTCGGCCACCAGGGGCGAGGCGTGCGGGTGGGCCCGGTCGCCGTCGGGCCCGAAGTACTGCTCGGCGAACCAGCGGCCGTGGGCCGCCGTGAGGAAGTGTCCCGCACTGTCCGCGGCGGGCGGGTCGAGCCGCGGTCGCGCGTCGGTCGCGGGGTAGACCAGCACCTGGAGCGCGAGCGGCGGGCCGCCGCGGTCGCGGGCGATCAGCGCCGCCACGGCCGCGAGGTTCCCGCCCGCGCTGTCCCCGGCGACGACCAGCGCCCCCGGGTCCTCACCCAGTTCACCGAGGTGCGCCGCCGCCCAGCTCAGCGCGGCGCAGGCGTCGTCGACGGCCGCGGGGAAGCGGGCCTCGGGCGCGAGCCGGTAGTCGACCGACACGACGACGGCGTCCGCGTCCCGGCACAGGCCGCGCGCGATCGGGTCGTGCGAGTCCAGGCCGCCGATCACCCAGCCGCCGCCGTGGAAGAACACGACGGTCGGCCGGGGCACGGGCGACCGTCGCTCGGAGCGCGGCCGGTAGATCCGTACGGGGAGGTCCGGAGCCCCGGCCGGACCCGGTACCGCGCGGTCCTCGACGGAGCCCACCGCGGGCGGCTCGAACGGCCAGGCGGGCGCCTGGGCGAGGAGGCGCCGCACCTCCGCCGCGTCGGTGACGGCGCCTCCGAGGTCCGGGAAGTAGGCCTTGATGGCGTCGAGGAGTACACGGGCGTCGGGGGCGACCTCGGCGGCCTGGTCGGTCATGGGTGTGCCTCTCCGTGGGAGTCTCTCGTGGGACTTTCGCGTGGGCTCGGTTCCCCTTACCGGGACGCCATTTGACTAGCCGTCAGAGCGCCGGGACGCAAGAGGTGCGGTTCCGGTCAACGCTCACGGGACTCGCCCACCCAGGAGTGACCCGGCCGGGCGGGACGGTCCAGTTCCTTCCGGTCCGTCGGCCCATTCCCCCGCGTACGGGCGGGTACATCGCACAGTCGGGCCGTTAGGCTGCGGCCCTGCCGCGTGGACGTCCCGTCGGAGTCCGCGCGCGAGCCGAGCCGCCGTCGACGGAAGCGAGTTGGACCTTGAACTTCCTCACCATCGGTCACCGCGGAGTGATGGGTATCGAACCCGAGAACACGCTCCGTTCCTTCCTGGCCGCCCAGAACGCGGGCCTCGACCTGATCGAACTCGATCTGCACCTGAGCAAGGACGGCGCCCTCGTCGTCATGCACGACGCCGACGTGGACCGGACGACCGACGGTTCGGGACCGATCGCCGAGAAGACGCTCTCCGAGCTGCGCACGCTGGATGCCGGTCATGGCGAGCGGGTCCCCCTCTTCGAGGAGGTCCTGGACGCCGTACGGGCCCCGTTGCAGGCCGAGATCAAGGATGTGGCGGCCGCGCGGGCGCTGGCCGAGGTGATGCACCGGCGCGATCTGGTCGGGCGGGTGGAGGTGTCCTCGTTCCACGACGAGGCGATCGACGAGATCGCCCGGCTCGTGCCGGGCGTGCGGACAGCGCTCATCGCGAGCCGCTACGGCATCGATGTCGTGGACCGCGCCACGGAGTCCGGCGCGGCCACCCTCTGCCTCAACATCCGCCGGCTGACGCTGGAGATCGTCGAGCGCGCCCGCAAGGCGGACCTCAGGATCATCGGCTGGGTGGTGAACACCCAGGACCAGCTGCGGCTGGTGCGCGCCCTGGAGCTGGACGGCGCGACCACCGACTATCCCGAGATCAAACGCACCGGCCGCTTCACGGCGTAACGATTATGCGAGCGCCTTGACCAGCAGCTCGAACTGAAGGTCGTCGCGCTGCGGCACGCCGAAGCGCTCGTCGCCGTACGGGAAGGGCGTCATCTTTCCCGTACGGCGGTAGCCGCGCCGCTCGTACCAGGCGATGAGGTCCTCGCGTACGGAGATCACCGTCATGTGCATCTCGGTGACACCCCAGATCTCGCGCGCGTGCCGCTCCGCCTCCGCGATGATCACCTTGCCGAGACCGCCGCCCTGAAGTGCGGGGCTGACGGCGAACATGCCGAAGTAGGCGTGGTCGCCGCGGTGTTCGAGCTGGCAGCAGGCGACGGCCTTTCCGTCGCGCTCCACGGTGAGCAGGCGGCTGTCGGGCGACTTGATGACCGCGAGAACTCCCTCGGCGTCGATGCGCTGCCCCTGGAGAATGTCCGCCTCCGTGGTCCAGCCGGTCCGGCTGGAGTCCCCGCGGTAGGCCGACTCGATGAGCGCCACCAGGGTGTCGACGTCGGCATCGGTGGCGTCGCGGAAGGTCAGTCCGGTGGGGGCGGTGTCCATGGAGCGTTTCTCCGATCTGGGGCGCGGCTCGGGCACCTGAGCCTAACCCTGCTTCCATTAGGGCCTGTCCGGCCGATCAAGTCGCAGGGAAGCAACGGTGCCTGATAGCCGCCGGTGAGCGGGGTGTGGCTCGTGCAGCTGCAAGGCGGAGGAGGGCGACAACGCGGAGCGTTGGCAACCGACGACAACGCGGCAGATGTGCGTGCCACACCCCGCGTCTGCGGCATGATCGGCCGGGCAGGCCCTAAGCTCCGGCTGCATGGTGCATGTACTCAGTAGCCGGACGCTTCTGCGTCCCACCGATCCCGAGCGCTCTCGTGCCTTCTACGGCGGGAAACTGGGCCTGGCCGTGCATCGCGAGTTCGGCACGGGTCCCGAACGCGGCACGGTCTACTTCCTCGGCGGCGGCTTCCTGGAGGTCGCGGGCCGCTCCGACACCCCGCCCTCACCCGCGGTCAAGCTGTGGCTCCAGGTCCCGGACGCCGCTGCGGCGCACGAGGAGCTGACGGCCGCCGGGGTCGAGGTGCGGCGACCGCCGGTCAAGGAGCCCTGGGGGCTGATCGAGATGTGGATCGCCGATCCGGACGGCACGGAGATCGTGCTCGTGGAGATTCCGGCGGATCATCCGCTGCGCTACCGGCCCGGGATCTGACGCCGGGTCGCCGGTGCGCGGTCGAGCGCACGTGGCCGATGTCGCCGTACTCCAGTAGCCCGCCGGATGGCCGGGGCCGGGGCACGGGCTTAGCGTGCTGGAGGGGGCTCCCTGGTGGCAGCTGCTGGAAGGAACGCCATGAAGCTCGACAAGCCGGTGACCGGCGGACCCTGCTGGACCGAGCTCGGGACCAGCGACCTGGCGGCGGCCAAGCGGTTCTACGCCGGCCTGTTCGGCTGGAGCGCGAAGACGGACCCTCGCCAGGAGGCGGGCGGCTACACGGTCGCGCACCTCGGGGACGCCGCGGTCGCCGCCCTGTCCCCGCTGTACCAGGAGTCGCAGCCCGTCGCCTGGAACGTGTCGTTCGCGGTGGCCGACGCGGATGCGGCCGTGGAGGCGGTGAAGAGCGCCGGGGGCACGCTCCTCCTCGGTCCGATGGACGTCCTCGACGTGGGCCGGTTCGCGGTGGCCCTCGACCCGGCCGGCGCCGCCTTCCAGCTGTGGCAGCCGAGGGCCTTTCCCGGTGCCGGGGTGTTCAACGCACCCGGCTCGCTCGGCTGGGTTGAGCTGATGACGCGTGCTCCGGAGCGGGCCGTCGCGTTCTACACGACGGTGTTCGGATGGAGCGTGAACACCTCGGAGCGCTACACGCAGTGGGGCATCGACGGTGCCGACTTCGGCGGCATGGTGACCATGGACGAGAAGTTCCCGCCCGAGGTACCGGCGCACTGGCTGCCGTACTTCGCCGTCGAGGACGTGGACGCCACGGCGGACGCCGCGGCCGAGGCCGGCGGAACCATCCTGATGGAGCCCACCTCCGTGCCGGACGGGCCACGTATCGCCGTGCTGCGGGATCCGCAGGGGGCGATGTTCGGTGTCCATGTGGCGGGTGAGGAAGGGTAGTTCGTCACCGCCACCGCCACCACTCCTGAACACGACCGGACTTCGCCCGCGATCGAGACATGATCGCGGGCTTTGTCGTGGCACGGCAACTGATGGCCGGGAAGCATCTGTTCGACCTGTCGGACATTGTTCGAAACCTCTTGACGGTGCACTACAAGCCGATTGACACTCTCGCAACACGACGTCACACGCCCGTAACGGCAGGTGCCCGCAAGGGCCTTGCCGTCGGCAGGATGCCCCCTCTCCTCCTCCCCCGCGTTGCCCTTTCCGTCATCAGCCGTGTCTCAGCAGGGAACTTCGACATGACGCACATCGCACTCCTGCGCGGCCGCGCCAGACGTCGGGCGGGCCAGCTCGCCGGACTCACCGCAGCCTCGATGCTCCTGGCCCTCGCCGGCCCCGCAGCCCCCGCGTCGGCGGCACCGTCGGCCGAAGCCGCGGAGATCACCGACGGCCTGGCCCTCTGGTACAAGCTCGACGCCGCCTCGGGCAGCGCCGTGAGCGACGCGTCCGGCAACGGCCGGGACGGCACGGTCAGCGGCACCGCCGACTGGTCGGGATCAGGTCAAGGGCTCGCCTTCAACGGCTCCGACACCTACGTCAAGGTGCCGGACGACATCATGAAGGGCATGGCGTCGATCACCGTCTCCATGGACGTGCTGATCGAATCCGCGCAGAGCACGCCATACTTCCTCTACGGCTTCGGCAACTCCAGCGGGAGCAACGGGAACGGCTATCTGTTCACCACCGGCAACTCCCTCCGCACCTCCGTCGCGACCGGCAACTGGTCGACCGAACAGACCACGAAGCCGTCCGACTCCCACAATGTGACGCGCTCGGTGTGGAAGCACCTCGCCTACGCCCAGACCGCCACCACGGGTGTGCTCTACGAAGACGGTGTGGAGGTGGCCCGCAACACCTCGGTCACCACCACTCCGGGCGCGATCGGCTCGGGCAGCACCACCGCCAACTACCTGGGCAAGTCGGTCTACTCCGGCGACAAGCTGTTCAAGGGCCGCATGCGCGACTTCCGCGTGTACGACCGGGCGCTGGCCGGATCCGAGGTCGAGCAGCTCGCCCTCCCCGTCGACACCCAGGGCGTCGCCGACGACAAGGCGGCCCTGAGCCTGGGTGACACCGGGGCCGTCACCTCCGACCTGGACCTGCCGAGGACCGGCACGGCCGGCGGCTCCACGATCAGCTGGGCCAGCGACAACACCGACGTCGTCTCGGACTCCGGCAACGTGACCCGCCCCGCCGCCGGTTCGCCCGACGGCCACGCCACCCTCACGGCGACCCTGAAGAAGGGCACGGTCACTGCCACCCGGAGCTTCGACGTCACGGTTCTCCCCGACTTCGACGACGCCACCGCCGCCCGGCAGGCCGCCGACGCGCTGAGCGTGCACAACCTCGACGACGCCCGCGGCAACCTCACCCTGCCTGACGGCGGCGCCTACGGCACGACGGTCACCTGGTCCTCCGCCGATCCGGCCGTCGTCTCCGGGGCGGGCGTGGTCCGCCGACCCGCGCACGGCGACGGCGCCGCCACCGTCGACCTGACCGCCACGGTCACCAAGGGCAAGGCGAGCGCGACCCGCGTCCTGACCGCCAAGGTGCCCGAACTGCCCGCCGAGGAAGCCCTCAAGGGCTATATGTTCAGCTACTTCACCGGCGAGGGCACCGCGGACGGCGAGCAGCTCTACTCCGCGCTCAGCAAGGGCAACGACCCGCTGCACTGGCGGGAGTTGAACGACGGCAAGCCCGTCCTCACCTCCACGCTCGGCGAGAAGGGCCTGCGCGACCCGTTCATCATCCGCTCCCCCGAGGGCGACAAGTTCTACCAGATCGCCACCGACCTCAGGATCTACGGCAACGGCGACTGGGACGCCTCCCAGCGCACCGGCAGCAAGTCCATCATGATCTGGGAGTCCACCGACCTCGTCCACTGGACCGACCAGCGACTGGTGAAGATCTCCCCGGACAGCGCGGGCAACACCTGGGCGCCCGAGGCGTTCTACGACGCGAAGCTCGGCGAGTACGTGGTCTTCTGGGCGTCGAAGCTGTACGACAACGACTCGCACTCCGGGGACACGTACAACCGCATGATGTACGCGACCACCCGCGACTTCTACACCTTCAGCGAGCCCAAGGTCTGGATCGACCGCGGCTATTCAGTCATCGACTCCACGATGATCCAGCACGACGGGACGTACTACCGCCTGTCCAAGGACGAGCGCAACAACACCTCCTCGACGCCCAACAGCAAGTTCATCTTCGAGGAGAAGAGCGACTCGATCCTCAACCCCTCCTGGGACGCGGTAGCCGAGGGCATCGGCAAGGGCGCGATGAGCGCCGCCGAAGGTCCGCTGGTGTTCAAGTCCAACACCGAGGACAAGTGGTACGCCTTCCTCGACGAGTTCGGAGGCCGCGGCTACATCCCGTTCGAGACCAAGGACCTCGGCTCGGGCGACTGGACCCCGTCCACCGGATACGACCTGCCGTCGAAGCCACGCCACGGCACCGTCCTGCCGGTCACCCAGGCCGAGTACGACCGGCTGCTGCGCGCCTACCAGCCCGACCAGCTCGTGGAGAGCGTCGAGGACGTGTCGGTGAAGACCGGGATCGGCAAGGCCCCTGTCCTGCCCGCCACCGTCGTCGCCGAGTACGCGGACGGCGTGAAGCGGCCCGTCGCCGTCACCTGGCAGGACGTCCCGGCGTCGGCGTACGCGAAGGCAGGCTCTTTCAGCGTGACCGGCAGCCTGCCGAGCGGTGCCGCGATCCCGGTCCGGGCCGAGGTCACCGTCTCGGAGGAAGGCACCGACGTCCCGGCCGACCTGCTCCTGGACTACCGCTTCGACGAGACCGGCGGCAACATCGCCCGTGACTCCAGCGGCCACGGCTACCACGGCACATACATCCGCACGCCCGACTTCGGCACCGGCGTGCACGACGGCTCGTTCAAGATGTCCGGTGGGGCCGCCTCCCCCTATGTGAAGATCCCGAACGGGGTGCTGAAGAACGCCGACAGCGTGACGGTGTCGACATACGCCAAGTGGAAGGGCGGCGACAACTTCGAGTGGCTGTTCGGCCTCGGCCCCGACAGCGACAAGTACCTCTTCGCCACGCCCTCCAACGGCGGATCCAGTCTCTACTCGGCCATCACCAAGGCGAGTTGGTCCGCGGAGTCGAAGCTGACGGCCGGCTCGCAGCTCACCCCCGGCGAGTGGCGGCACATCACCGTGACCCTCGACGGCACGAGCGGCACGATGGTCCTCTACGTCGACGGCGTCGAGGCGGCCCGCACGACGACCACCATCAAGCCGTCCGAGCTGTACGACGCGAACAAGGACTACAGCGGCTACATCGGCAAGTCCCTGTACGCGGCCGACCCGTACTTCGCCGGCGAGGTCGACGACTTCCGCATCTACGACCGGGCCCTGTCGGCCGCGGAGGTCATGGAGCTCAGCGGCAACACGGCGGGCATCGCGCACGTCTCCCACCCCGCACTCAAGGTCGACGCCATCCTTGACAACGCCGACAGCAAGGTCACGCTGCCGATGAAGGAGGGCACCGATCTCACCGCGCTGGCACCGGAGTTCACCCTCGCGCACGGCGCGGCGATCAGCCCCGCCTCCGGCAGCGTCCAGGACTTCAGCAAGCCGGTGACGTACGAGGTGACGGGCTCCGACGGCACGAAGCGCACCTGGACCGTCTCGGCGCAGATCATGAAGAGCCCGGTCCTGCCGGGACTGAACGCCGACCCGAACATCGTGCGGTTCGGCGACACCTTCTACATCTACCCGACGACCGACGGCTTCGAGGGCTGGAGCGGCACGCAGTTCAAGGCGTACTCCTCCACCGACCTGGTCCACTGGAAGGACCACGGTGTCATCCTCGACCTTGGACCCGACGTCAGCTGGGCCGACAGCAGGGCCTGGGCGCCGACGATCGCCGAGAAGGACGGGAAGTACTACTTCTACTTCTGCGCGGACGCGAACATAGGCGTCGCGGTGTCCGACTCGCCGACCGGCCCGTTCAAGGACGCGCTCGGTCAACCGCTGCTCAAGGCAGGTCAGTTGAGCGGCCAGATGATCGACCCGGCGGTCTTCACCGACGACGACGGGCAGTCGTATCTCTACTGGGGCAACGGGCATGCCTACGTGGCCCCGCTGAACGACGACATGACCTCCCTCGACACCTCGAAGACGAAGGACATCACCCCGAGCGGCTACAACGAGGGCTCCTTCGTCATCAAGCGCAAGGGCACCTACTACTTCATGTGGTCGGAGAACGACACCCGGGACGAGAACTACCGTGTCGCCTACGCCACCGGCCCCTCCCCCGCCGGCCCCTGGACGAAGCAGGGCGTGATCCTCTCGAAGGACCTCTCGCTGGGCATCAAGGGAACCGGCCACCACAGCGTCGTACATGTCCCGAACACCGACGACTGGTACATCGCCTACCACCGGTTCGCGATCCCCGGCGGTGACGGTATGCACCGCGAAACGACCATCGACAAGCTGGAGTTCGACTCGGACGGTCTGATCAAGAAGGTCGCACCCACGCTGACCGGCATCGACCCAGTGACCATCGTGCACGCCGGTGAGAACGCGAGCGGGAAGGAAGGCGACGCGATCGCGCTGAACGGCACGCTCTCCGGCGCGGGCAGCCCGAAGTGGACCGTCTCGGCGGGAGCGCCCTGCACCTTCGCCGACGCGGCGGCCGCCAGGACCACGATCGCGTGCACCGACGACGGCACCTACGAGGTCACCCTGACCGGCGGGCGCAGCAGCGACACGGCGACCGTCGAGGTGGCCAACGCGGCACCTGCCATCACCTCCGCCGAGGGACCGAAGTCCCCGGTGCCGGTCGGCAGGCGCGCGGTCGTCACCGCGAAGTTCACCGACCCGGGCGCGAGCGACAGCCACACCTGCGCCGTCGACTGGAAGGACGGGAGCAAGCCGCAGTCGGGCAAGGTCTCCGCCTCCGTATGCCACGCGGAACACACCTACACCAAAGCCGGTATCCGTCGTCCGGTGATCACCGTCACCGACGACGACGGCGCCAAGGACCGCGAGACGCTTCCCGAGCTGATCGTCTACGACCGTGCCGCCGGACCGGCGTCCGGCGCCGGCACGATCACCTCACCGGCCGGGGCCTTCCCGGCCAGGCCGGACCTCACCGGCAAGGCGGCGTTCGCCTTCGGTGCCCGGTACCGAAAGGGGGCCACCGCCCCCACCGGAGAGGCCACGTTCGCCTTCCGCCCCGCCCGGCTCACGTTCCGCTCCACGGCCTCCGACTGGCTCGTGATCAGCGGGTCCCACGCCGTCTACCAGGGCTCCGGCGCCGTCAACGGCAAGAGCGGCTACGGATTCCGGATCACCGCGACCGACAAGCCGGACACCTTCCTGATCAAGATCTGGAAGAAGTCCACCGACGACGTCGTGTACGACAACCGTGCCGGTGCGAAAACCACCGGCACCGTCTCCGTCGGAAACCACCCCCGCTAGGAGCCTGCCTTCATGACCGCGGCGCTCGGCCCCGACAGGCCTGCGCGTACGCCCGTACCAGCGGGCGCCCGTCGTCCTCCTTGCGCCAGGCCAGGGCGTAACGGCTGGGGCCGACGCCGCGGACCGGGCGGGTGGTGACGCCGCCCAGGGTGATCAGCGGGGCGTTGCCCGCGGCCACCAGACAGACGCCGAGGCCCGCCACCAGGGCCTCGTACGTCTCCTCCGTGCTCGCGATCTCCGCTCCGATGCGGGGAGCGCGGCCGTCCCGGGCGTCCAGGGCCAGCCAGTAGTCGCGCAGCGGGCCGGCACTCCCCGGCAGCGCGAGGAACGGTTCGTCGGCCAGGTCCGCGAAGTCGACCTCCTCGCGGGCCGCCAGGGGGTGCGTGTCGGGGAGGGCGACCAGGCGCGGCTCCTCGGCGACCACCGTCCAGGCGTAGCGCCGCGCGTCCGGCAGCGGCAGCCACACGAACGCCACGTCCACGGCGCCGTCCGCGAGCCCCGCCGTCGGGTCCTCCCAGCTCACCTGCTTCAGCCGGACGGTGGCCTCCGGGTAGGCCGATGTGAAGCGGGAGCGGATGGCGGGCAGCAGGCCGCCGCGGCCCGGGCTCGTACTCATGCCCACCACGAGCGTGCTGCGCTGCGCCGCCCTGGCCCGCTCCACCGCCGCCGCGCCCTCCTCCCAGGCGGCGAGCACGCGCCGGGCGTGCGGCAGCAGTTCGGCGCCCGCCGACGTCAACTCCACGCCGTGCCGGTCACGGTGGAACAGCTCCGCGCCCAACTGGCGCTCCAGCGCCCTGATCTGCTTGCTCAGCGCGGGCTGCGACACGTACAGCCGCTCTGCCGCGCGGGTGAAGTGCAGTTCGTCGGCGACGGCGACGAAGTAGCGCAGGTCCCGTCCGTGTACGTCCGTGGTCATGCCTATCGGTTATCACCCTGGGTCTTGGACGGGCAACCACCCCCGGCAGCAGAGTGGTTCGCAGGGAACGAACGGTTGACGAACGCCGGTGAAGAGCCGGTGTACGAGGAGTGGTCATGAACAAGGTATGGCTGGTCACCGGTGCGAGCAGCGGTTTCGGGAGGGCCATCGCCGAGGCGGCGGTCGCCGCCGGTGACGTGGTCGTCGGTGCTGCCCGGCGGCCCGAGGCGCTGGGTGACCTGGTGGCCGCCCACCCCGACCAGGTGGAGGCGCTGCGGCTGGACGTCACCGACACGGCCGCCGCCGAGACGGCGGTGCGGGATGTGGTGGAGCGGCACGGGCGGATCGACGTCCTGGTCAACAACGCGGGCCGCACCCACGTCGGCGCCTTCGAGGAGACCACCGACGCGGAGCTGCGCGACCTGTTCGACCTGCATGTGCTCGGGCCCGCCGCCCTGGCCCGTGCCGTGCTGCCGCACATGAGGGAGCGCCGGTCGGGCGCGATCGTGCAGATGAGCAGTATGGGCGGGCAGATGTCCTTCGCCGGCTTCTCCGCCTACAGCGGCACCAAGTTCGCACTGGAGGGCATGACGGAGGCCCTGGCGGACGAGGTGAAGGACTTCGGCATCAAGGTGCTGATCGTCGAGCCGGGTGGGTTCCGCACCTCGTTGTTCGAGACCGGCAGGGCGGGGGTCAGTGCGGACAGCGGTGTGTATGCCAAGGTCAGCGCGACCCGCGGGTTCCTCTCCGGTGGCGACGGCAGCCAGCCGGGCGACCCTGCGAAGGCGGCTGCGCTCATCCTCGCCGCACTCGACGCCGACCGCACGCCGTTGCGGCTGCCGCTGGGCGACGACGGCGTGTCCGCGGTTCTCGGCCACCTCGACGAGGTCCGCGAGGACATCGCCGTCTGGGAGAAGCGGGCCAGGGACACCGCGTTCGACGTCTGACGGGGACGGCACCGGACAAAGGGCTGTGCGCCTTGCGGGCACAGCCCTTCCCGCTGCGGTCAGGCGAGCGGAGTCACCGTGACCTGGTCGATGACCGGTGCGTACGCGGAGCGCTGCTGGAACGCGTTGGAGGTGTCGCCGTCGAAATCGGGCAGCTCGTCGGCGGTGAAGGTGAGGGTGTTGGGTCCCTTCCGCAGGGTGACCGGGACGGTGAGGTCCCAGAAGTTGTTGAAGTGGAAGGTGGTGGGGAACAGGACGCGCTGCGCCGCGGCCCCGTCGACGGAGAGGTCGACATGGCGGCAGACCGGGTCCGGGTTGTAGTGGGTGGCGGGCGGTTGCTCGCCGTTGGAGTAGCGCAGGGTCAGGGCGTGGCGGCCGCTGTGCGCCGCCGTGACCGTGAGGGTGAGGGCGTTGGCGGTGCCCTTGCCGATGCAGTCGACCGCCCTGCCGCCGGTGGCGAAGGGGTAGGCGTCCGTGACCTGCGCGGTGCCGGTGAGCGTGCCGTTCTCGGCGGGGTACACCGTCGGCTTCAGCAGTCCTGCGGCCGGCCCGACTCGCAGCCGGTCCAGCACGAGCCCCGCCGGGCCGGCCGTCACCGTGACCTTGTTGATGCCTCCGGCCAGGAAGAGCGGAACCCCGCCTCGCACGACGGCCCCCACGGTCTCGCCGTTGACCGTCAACACCCCGTCTCCCAGGCCGAGTTGATCAACCCTCAGCGTTACCTCGCCGTCGGTGTGGGCGTGCACCCAGAAGGTGGCGCTGCCGCCCTGCGGAAGCACGACCGCGCCCGGCCCGGACGCTCCCCGGTGCGCGTAGTCGACACGGGCGCCGTCACGCAACGCCGCGTACTCCGCCTCGTAGAGCGCGGGCGCCGTCGCGTGCTCGTCCCGCAGGGTCAGGTCGATCCTGTCGATGAGCGCGTCGCCCCGGGTGACGCCGAGTTCGGGGTCCTGGGCGGCGAGTGTGATCGTGTGGGGCCCCGCGGTCAGTTCGACGCGGGTGTCGGTGTGCCCCCAGACCACCGGCTTGTAACCGAGCGGCAGCCTCAGCTCCTGGGGCTCCTTGCCGTCGACGCGCAGGAACACGTTGGTGGGGCCCTGCTCCTTCACCAGGTCGTGGAGGTTCCAGGAGTTCGCGAAGACGCTCAGGTCGTACGTGCCCTGCTGCGGCGCCTCGACGGAGAACGCGAGCACGCCGTCGGAGCCGGTACGCAGACCGCCCACGTGGTAGGTGCCGGAGGTGGCGAACTTCTCCACGTCCGAGGGCGACCCCTCCGGGCCGTTCCTGGAGTAGCCGCTCCCGGTGTAGGTGGCGTCCTCCGCCGCGTACGTCCGGCGCCGGCCGGCCGAGGGCGGTGCGCAGAGCGCGCCGTTGCCGCCCGGCGACAGGACGACCTGGTACGCCGACATCGCGTCGAGACCGGTCAGGGACAGCGTCACTCGGCCGCCCTCGACGGGGAGTTCACCCTCCTTGAGTCTCAACGGCTGGGCGCAGGCGCCGATCTGGCCGGTCCAGGGGATCTCCTGGACGGCGAAGTGCACGGTGGTCCCGAACACGTCCGGCGCGATGTTCGAGAAGAGGATGTCGGCGGCACCGCTCTTTCCCCCGAACAGGGTCCGGGACTGGCGCTTGTCGGTGTCGAGCGTGGCGACGCCCTGCAGCGTGTACTGCTCGTTGGGGTGGGGCGCGGTGACCTGGACCGTGTCCCCGGTCATCTGCCCGTAGGCGTTGAACAGCCACCACTGGCCGTTGCCCTTGTTGGCCTCCGCCACCGAGTCGTTGAGGTTGCCGTCGATGTTCCAGTACGCCAGGTCGGCGTCGACCTTGCACTCCTCGAAGGCCGCGATCCACTGGACGACCTGGCCGGGGACGGACAAGTGGTAGTTGAAGGCGTACTCGTTGATGTTGATGGGCAGCGGTTCGAGGCCCAGGTCCTCTTCCATACGGCGGTACTTGGCGATGTTCGTGCGGATCGCGGAGGGCGTCGACAGCTCGTGCCACGTCATCACGTCGGGGAGGACGTCGTGGGCTTTGGCGAACTCCAGGAAGCCCCTGACCTCGTCGTACAGGACGCAGGTGTTGGGGCCGGCGATGCGTGCGCCGGGGTGGAGGTCCCTGATGAGGTGGTGGAGGTCCTTCCAGGCGGCGAAGTAGTGCTGCGGATCGGTGCGCCAGGAGACCTTGTCGTAGCTCCATTCCCCTTCGCCGAACATGTTCCCCTCGGGCTCGTTGAAGGGCACGTACACGACATGGGACGCGAGATCACCCATCGTCAGAACCTGCTTGACCTGCTTCTCGACCTTCGCCTTGTAGTCGGCGAGCCGTTCCTCGCCCGTCGCGCCGGGCCATTGGTAGGGGAAGCCGCGGTAGATGTCGGTCATGTAGACGTAGACGTCCCGGCCACCCGCGGCCACGAAGGACGGCAGGATTTCGAGCGCGTCGGCGCCTGGATGCTGAGTGCCGTCCTGGGCCTTGGTCGACACCGTGCGGACGTACATGCCCTCGACGATGTTGCGACTGGGCACACCGTCGCCGTACAGACCGTAGAGCGTGCCGCTCGCTCCGCCGTGGAAGGCACCTGTACCGGCCCCCAGGTCGACAGCGAGTGTTTCCGTCCCGGTATCGGTCCCGGCTTCGATCCCGGTCTCGGAGTCGGCTGCCATGGCGTGGGGTCCTCTCGTCGGCGTGCGTCTCCGTGCGGGACATGCGCCACAATTGTTCGGGATTTCGTACGTTGACCGGAACATCGAACCGGCCTGCCCGAACGTAGGAGTGGCGCGCGTCCCGTGTCAACGGCCGGTGTCCACGAAGGCGACGCGCGAGAGTTTTCGGCGCTGTGGCCTGCAGGGGCCTCAGACGCGCGGCGTTCCCAGGCGGCCTTCCAGTTGGCTCAGCAACTCGCCCAGCAGAGCGGCGAGTTCACGCTGACGGCTGGGGTCGATGCCGGAGAGCACGGTGGTCTCGTAGGCGAGCTGGTCGGGAAGGATGCCGTCGACGAGGGTGCGGCCCGCGTCGGTCAGCCGGACGTGGGCGACCCGGCGGTCCCGGGTGTCGCCGCGGCGCTCGACCAGTCCGCGTTCGGTGAGCTGCTTGAGGCGCTTGGTGACCGCGGCGCCGGAGGAGAACGTCTCCCGCGCGATCTCGCTGGGCGTCAGCTCGTGTCCGGTGCGCCGCAGCGTGCCGAGGACGTCGAACTCGGGGCGGGTCAGTCCGGCGCGGCGCAGCGGAGCGTCCTCGGCCTGCTGAAGCAGCGCGGCACTGCGGTTGATGCGGCCGATGATCTCCATGGGCCCGGTGTCGATCCCGGGGTGGACCGCCTGCCACTGGCGCACCACCGCGGCCACGGTGTCCCGCGGCGCCGCCGATGCCCCGTACCCCGGAGAGTCGGCCTCGCCGGCAGGCGTGCTCGCAGCCGCCACCCGTTCCGCCGGAGCGTCCCCTGCCCCCGTCGCCGCCGTCGCCGCCCGCCCGTTCGCTGCCGTCATGCCTGTGCGCCCTCCAAGGAGTGCAGTCCCTGCCGTCGTACCGTCGCCGCGAGCGTACGGTGTCCGGCCTGCTCGGCCGTCATCACCCGCTCCTGCGGCAGGGCGCGTTGCCACCATTCGCCGGCCGCGGCGTCGGCGTCGGCGCGCAGGCCGACGAGCGCGGCTGCCAGGCCGCGCCGGGCGGACTCGAGCGCGGCGGAGTCGGGGCGCTCGGCGCCGAGGAGCCGGGCGGCACGCTCGCGGGCCCTTTCCACCGTGTCGAGGGCGTGCTCGATGCGGTCACCGGCGCGGCGGTTGGTGACCGCCACGGCCGCGGCGAACCCGACCAACGCACCCACGAGGGTGTCCACGACACGGTCGGTCATCAGCGCGCCCTGCTGCTGGGCCTGCGCGAACTCGGTGATGAGCAGGGCCATGGGGGTCACACAGATGCTGCCGAGCCAGTAGTTGCGGCCGATCAGCGCCTCGGCGCCGAAGTTGAAGGCGAGACAGCACAGCACCAGGGCCACCTGGCCCAGGTGAGCGATCGGGGCGATCGCGGCGAAGACGAGCACACCGACGAGGTTGCCGACGACCCGCTGGACTCCGCGGCTCCAGGTGAGGGTGACGTTCGCCTGGTACAGGGAGGCCGCGGTGACCAGCGCCCAGTAAGGGCGGCCGACACCGAGCGCGAGTGAGACGTATCCGGCGAGGGCGCAGCCGAGTGCGGTGCGCAGGGCGATGGGCGCCAGCGGACCGAGCCGGCTCAGCAGCGGGCGCCCGGGGGTGTCGAGCTCGATCTCCACCCCGAGCAGTTCGTCGGCGGCGCTCTCCAGGTCGTCCGCGTGCGGAACCGGTCCGGTGCCGCACAGTTCGCCGGCCCAGGCACGCAGCCGTTCGGGCCGGGTGTCGGCGGGCGCGGCGAGCGCGACGTCGGCGCGCACGACGAGCCGTTCGAGGGCGCGCCGAGGTGCCGTGCGGGTGCCGGTGGACAGCAGCGACTGCCATGCGGCGTGGACGGCGGCGACCGCGGCGGCGCGGGTGCGAGCGGCCGCCTCACCGTTCCCCTCCGCCTCCGCCGTCCCCTTCGCCCTCTTCATCCTCATCGTCTCGACGTACGCGGCCGCGGCGCTCAGGGCGTGCGCGGTGGCGCGGCGCTCGGGCCCGTGCGGACGGACGAGGCCCGGGGCCATGCCGACGATCCAGGCCCAGACGCCCGCCGCCGCGGCGAGCGCGAGATGGCCGGGGATCTGGCCAAGGCTCTGCGGCGCGAAGAGGGCGGCGGAGCTGATGAAGGTGAGGACGACATGCCCGGGCGGGCCGACGCGGGTGGCGTCGCACAGCGCCTTCTGCACGGCGGCCAGCAGGGCGCCCACGGTGACCAGGACGACGGTGTTCGTGGTGAGCGAGGCGGCGACCAGCGCGGCACCGAGACCGCCGAGCATGCCGAGCACGACCAGGGCCAGGGTGCGGGCCCGGGCGGCGTAGGGACGGTTGTGGGCATAGAGCGCGCACAGCGACCCGGCCATCGTGTACATCGCCAGGTCCAGACGCCCGAGCGCGAGGAGCGTCAGGTTCGGTGGTGCCGTCGAGGCGACCACGCTCAGTGCGGGCTTGAACCAGATGTCGGAGGGCCTGCCGACGCGGAGCACGCCGGCGAGCGGAAGCCGACGTACCGGCTGGGATCTGTGGGTCGCACTGCTCATACCTGCAAGATTAGCATGTATTTTACTCGTAAACCATGCACTCCCACCTGCGCTTCGATACCGCACGCTCCCCCGTGTACACCCTTGCGCTCGCGTGCGCACCAGACGCTCCGGGCATCTCTAGACCGACTGTCCGACCTCCGGGAAATCCACGGGGCGAGATCGAGGCGTCACAGCGTCGAGCGGAAAGCGGGAGGTACGCGGTGCACGGACCGGCTTCGCCCGGCTGGCTGCTCGTCGTGCTGTGCGCGGCGACCGGGGCCTACTGCCTGCTGCGGATGCGCAGCGCTGTCGAGGAACAGCGCCGTACCGCGGGCGGCGAGGCACTCATGGGTTTCGGCATGGCCGTGATGGCCGTTCCCGCCGCGGTCGCGGCGCCGCCGAGCTGGACCTGGCCGGCCTACGCGGCCGTGTTCGGCGCGGCCGCTCTGCGTGCCCTGTGGGCGGCCCGGACCGACCCGCACCATCTGCACCACCTCGTCGGTTCCCTCGCCATGGTCTACATGGCGGGCGTGATGGTCACCTCCCCCGGACACCACGGTCACGGCGGCTCGGGCGCGCCCCTGGCAACCGGACTGCTGCTGCTCTACTTCGCGGGATACGTGGTGCGGTCCGGAGTCCGGCTGCTGCCCCTCGCGACCGTGGCCGTCGGCGGAGGCACCCGCAACCTCGGCTGGGGCGATCGCCCGGAACTGGCGAGGGCTTGCCGGCTGTCGATGGGCATCGCGATGCTGGCGATGCTGGTCACGCTCTGACACCGCTCCTGGCCGGCTCAAAGACCGACGGCCTCACGGAGCTTGGGCCCCGACGGTGAGGCGCTGTACGAAACCGTGGCGTACGTCACTTGCCCTCGCAGCCCGTATCCACCGGCGACGCCCCGCTCATAGGCTTCGACCATGATGGTCCCCGCGGCACTGCTGCTGCTCGGCGCGCTGACCGCCGTCGTCGCCCCGCGGCTGCTCGCCCTGGCCGACTGGCCGGACCGTGAGCCGGTGGTCGCGCTGTGGGTGTGGCAGTGCGTGGTGGCCGCCGTCCTGCTGTGCTGCGCCCTGTCGATGACCCTCAGCGCGGCCGAGGCCTGGGTGGCCGTGCGGGGACATGTGTTCGCTCGGGCACCGCGCGCGGTGGTGGAGGCCTACGCGCAGAGCACCGGCAGCCCCTGGGCCGCGACGACGGCTGTGGCGCTCGCGTGCGGCGGTGCCTGGAGCGGGGCGATGCTCGTCCGTGAGGTCGTACGGGCCCGGACGCGTCGTCGGCGGCGTCGCGCCGAACTCCTCGTACGCGCTCCGCTGTTGCCCGGCGAGGAACCACGCAGCGACCGGCTGGTGGTCCTGGAGGGCGAGCGCCCCGATGCCTGGTGGCTGCCGGGAGCGGCGCCCCAACTCGTCATCACCACCGCTGCGTTGCGCCGTCTGAAGGGGCGCCAGTTGGATGCCGTACTGGCGCATGAGCAGGGGCACGCGCAGGCGCGCCACGACTGGCTGCTGCACTGCTCGGCCGCGCTGGCCAACGGCTTTCCGCAGGTGCCCGTGTTCGCCGCGTTCCGCGACGAGATGCACCGCCTGGTCGAACTCGCCGCCGACGACGTGGCGTCCCGCCGCTTCGGCCGTCTCACGATCGCCCTCGCCCTGGTCGAACTGAACGAGGACCGCGGCGTGTTCGGCCCCTGTCCCACTCCCCAGGCGCACGTTCCGCAGCGTGTCAACCGTCTCCTGACTCCCCCGGACCGGCTCACGGCGGCGCGAAGGCTGCGCCTGACGGCCGCGGCCGCGCTGGTTCCGGTGGTTCCGGTCCTGGTGGCGTTCGTCCCGGGGCTGCGGGCGCTCGGCTGACGCGTCCCCTGAGGCCGAAGAGTGGTGTCCGGTGGTCCAGGGGTTGGCCTCCGGTCCCGGTCATCGGCGAGGATCACGGTATGCACCTCCCGCCCGTCGACTCACCGTCCAGCACTCCGGGCCCACGGGCTGCGACGTTCACCGTCGCGGTCCTCGCCGTGCCCTCGGTGCTGCTGCTGCTCCTGGTCGTGCTCTCATGGCGTCCCCTGCTCTCGCTCGACGGCGACATCGCGCGCACCACGCACCGCTGGGCGGTCGACAACCCCGGATTGACCCATGTGTTCCGCATCCTGAGCGACTGGGTGTGGGATCCCTGGACGATGCGCGCGGTGTGCGCGGCAGCCATGGTCTGGCTGGTGTGGCGCCGATCGGCGTGGAGGACGGCCCTGTGGCTCGGCGCCACATGTGCGCTGGGCGCACTGGTGCAGCAGGTGATGAAGGCGGCGGTCGGCCGGGAACGTCCCAGCTGGCCCGACCCGGTGGACTCCGCCCACTTCGCGGCCTTCCCCTCCGGCCACGCCCTGACGGCCACGGTGGTGTGCGGACTCCTGCTCTGGCTGCTTCGGCTGTACGGCGCCGGGCGCGTCCTGTGGCGTACGGCAGTGGCCCTGGCCGCGGTGTCCGTCGTGGGTGTCGGCGTGACCCGGGTCTGGCTGGGCGTGCACTGGGCGTCGGACGTGCTGGGAGGCTGGCTGTTCGGGGCGTTGCTGGTCGCGCTGGCGGTGGCCTCCTACGAGCGCCGGCCCGGCATGAACCGGCCTTGACCGGCGGGGGTCCCGGCACAAAGGATCACTCTCATGGCGATCAAAAGCGTGCTCTTCGACTTCTCCGGAACCCTCTTCCGTGTCGAGTCCACCGAGTCCTGGCTCCGCGCGGTGCTGTCGGGCGCCGAAGTCCATCTGTCGGAACCGGAGTTGATCCGGGCCGCGCAGGCGCTGGAGTCGGTCGGCGCGCTGCCCGGCGGCGCACAACCGACGGTCCCGGTGCCCTGCGACCTCACCGAGCTATGGGCGAACCGCGACCGTAGCGCCGAGTCGCACCGGGCCGCGTACACGGGAGTCGCCCGCCAGGTGCCGCTGCCCGACCCCGGTCTGTACGACGCGCTGTACGACCGCCATATGATCCCGGCCGCCTGGCAGGCCTACCCCGACGCGGCCGAGGTGCTCGCGGCGCTGCGCCGGCGCGGGGTCTCGATCGGTGTCGTCAGCAACATCGGCTGGGACATGCGACCGGTCTTCCGCCACCACGGGCTCGACCCGTACGTGGACACCTACGTCCTGTCCTACGAGCACGGCATCCAGAAGCCGGACCCGCGGCTGTTCGCGACCGCCTGCGACGCGCTGGGCGTCGCTCCCGAGGACACGCTGATGGTCGGGGACGACCGCCGCGCGGACGGAGGCGCGGCGGCACTGGGCTGCGCCGTGCATTTCGTGGACCATCTGCCGGTGACAGCACGTCCGGACGGACTCCGCCCGGTCCTCGACCTGGCCGGCTGACGGCACGCGGTGCGGGTCAGTCCTTGCCGCAGACCCCGGAGTGGTCGCAGTAGGGCTGACGGCCGCTCGCCCCGCACCCGCACAGTGTCGCCCGGGTCTCCGTGCGCACCCCGTCGTCGTCGGGCACCCGGATCCGCAGATCGCCGCGCAGCACCAGGCGGCCGTCCGCGGTCCGCTCGACGGTGGTGGGCAGGTCGGGCAACTCCGGTGGCCCTTGCGCGAGTTCGTACTGCAGCGCGCCTGAGGGGCAGCGCCGGATCACCTCGGCCACGCGGTCGGCGGCGGCCGCGTCAGGGGTGATCCAGGGCCGGCGCCCGGTGTCGAACACCTCGGGCAGGCCGCGGGCGCACTCGGCGGCGTGCAGACAGCGCGTGCCCTCGAAGGTGACGGTGATGCTCTGGCCCCGGTAGGGCTTTCCGCGTTCCGTGCCCATGCGCGGGACCTCTCTCGGCGGACCGTCGCTGTCGACGGCCACGGGTCACTCCAGGTAGCCCTCGACCTGCGACGACGGCTGTACGCGTGCCTCGTCGGGGTTCTCCCCGAACTCGGTCTTCGCACGGCGCCGGCGCAGCAGGTCCCAGCACTGGTCGAGTTCGCGCTCGATCTCTCCCAGTCGTTCGTGTTCCGTCGTGCTGTCGATCTCTCCGGACGCGAGGGCGTCGCGGAGCCTCCGCTCGTCCTCCACCATCGATGAGATTCTGGCCAGGATCTGTTCTTGGTCCATGTCGACCGCCTCCTCGGCACCGCAGGCACTCCAGCCCACCCTAAGGACGCCACGGCGACTCTGCGACAGATACCGGTCAGCGGGCGCGCACCACCTGACGCACGCGGCGCGGACGCAGGGCGGCCCGCAGTGACGGTTCGAGGATCCTGCGGACGTCCGCCGCGCCGAGCGCCGCCGCCGGGCCCAGGGGGCTGAGATACCGCGTGAAGATCAGACCGCCGATCACGGTGACGGCGGCGGTGGCACGTTCCGTCGCGTCGGGGCCCCCGAGGAAATCCGCGATCTTGGAGAGCACCTCGCGTTCCAGGAACTCCCGGAAGACCCGCATGACCTCGGGGTCCTGCATCGAGGTCCGGTCGAACACGGACATGGGCCCGGCGGCGGCACTCTGCGGCGTCGTGGCGTCGCCCTCCCACAGCGAGGTGACCGCGGCCAGGATCCGGTCGGCCAACCCCGCCGGATCTCCGCGCAGCGCGTGGACGATGGCCAGCGACTGCCCGCACTGCAAATTCATCGCCTCGCCGAACAGACCCTGTTTGGAGCCGAAGTGGTAGCTGATGAGGGCCGAGTCGACGTCGGCCGCGGCGGCCACGGCTCGCAGGGTCGTGCGCTGGTAGCCGTGCTCCAGGAACAGATCACGGGCCACTTCGGCGATGCGGGCCTTGGTGGGCGGATTGCCGCGCGGGCGGCCACGGGTTTTATTCATCAGCGTTGAATATCCAGCGGGCCGGGCGGCAGTGTCAAGGCATCACGAACCGGCACACCGGCCGGTCCTCATGGCAGGAGAGAGCTCATGCGCATCGTCGTCTTCGGAGCGGGTGGCCCCACCGGACGCCAACTGGTCGAACAGGCCCTGGACGCCGGACACGAGGTCACCGCGGTGACACGCCGCCCGCAGCTGTTCACGGCACGCGACGGGCTGACCGTCGCCGACGCGGATGCCACCGACGCGGACGCGGTCGAGCGGGTGGTCGCGGGCAGCGACGCGGTCGTCTCGGCGCTCGGCGTCCCGCCCGGCCGCAAGCCGGTGACCCTGTACTCCACGGCCGCCACGCACATCCTCCGTGCGATGGAGCGCCACGGCGTGAAGCGGCTGATCGTCGTCAGCTCCAGCGTCCTGGACCCCGACTGGCGCCCCAGCGGCGCGTTCTTCTTCAACCATGTGCTGGACCCGTACGTGAACCGTGTGATCGCCCGCACCGCACACGTCGACATGCGCCGGATGGAGGCGCTGATCCGTGCGAGAGGCCTGGACTGGACGATCGCCCGCCCTTCCGGTCTCTTCGACCATCCGCAGCCGACCCGGGCCCTGGTCGCCGAGGACAGCGCGGACGGGGTCTTCACGGCCCGGGCCGACCTCGCCGCGAGCATGCTCCGGGAGCTGTCCGAGGGGCGCTATGTCCGCAGGGCCATGGGCGTGGTCACCCACGAGGTCAAGCCGAGCATCCCACGGCTGATCTGGAACGAAGCCGTCAAAAGGAAGTAGCCGTGCCAGGCCCCCACCCGGCACGGCTCTCTCCCCCGCCCTCTGCCCTGGATGATCCCCCGCGTCACCCAGAGCAGAGGGCAGCCCGGAACAGCCCTGTGAAGGTCTGGCACGGACTCGCTGAGTATAGTTGGCTGGCAGCCAGTCAACGCAGGAGTTACAGGATGTCCCCGCGCAGCGCCTCGGTCAATGAAGAGTTGCGGCGGCGTTCCCGGGAGCGGCTCCTGCAGGCCGCGGTGGAGATGGTGAGCGAGCGTGGCTACGAGGCGACCACGCTGGGGGACATCGCGGATCGCGCCGGCTCGGCGCGCGGACTGGTGTCGTACTACTTCCCCGGCAAACGGCAGTTGGTCCAGTCGGCCGTGCACCGGCTGATGCACCGCACGCTGGAGGAGGCGCTGGAGCGCGAACCGCGCACCACGGACGGCCAGGAGCGGATGGCGCGGGCCATCGACGCGATCCTGGGCCTGGCCCGGGAGCGGCCGGTCCTGATGCGCCAGCACATGGCCGGGCTGCTGCAGGCCGAGGGGTTCGTGCAGTGCCCGGAGCAGAAGCGGCTCGCGGAGCTGCTGGGCGAGACGGTCGCCGGGCAGGGCTCGGCGGACGCCGCCGACTATCCGATGCTGCGCGCACTGCTGATGGGTGCGGTGTACGCGGCCCTGGTGCCGGGTGTCCCGATGCCGGTCCCGACGCTGCGGGCCGAGCTGTTCAAGCGGTACCGGCTGGACTGGGAGATGGGCGTCCCGCCGGGCACCGAGGTGCCCGACGGGACGCGCGACACGGATCTTTCGCGCTTCTTCGCGACGGGGCGCCTCGCCGCCGAGCCGGGTGCGGATCCGGCCGCGGAGGCCGACGGGAGCGCGGGGCGGTCGTAGCAGGCCGGCCTACGGGAATGGCTGCCGGCCATGGCAGGCCGGTCTCCAGTAGCTCCGGTCAGCCGACGCGTTCACGCCTCAACAACCGTGCTCAGCGCCGCGCATGACGAGGTGTCAGGTATCCCGCGTCGCGCGCCCCGGCGATCAGCCTGAGCGAGCGGCGGCGGCTGTGGCCGGTGGCGCACATGACCGCGAGCACCGGGTCCACCCCGTCCTCCTGGGCCGCGCGGTACTCCTCCGCGACGAGCCAGGTGCCCTCCGGGCCGCGCGGCCATGCCCGCCGGGCGCGGCTCGGCGCCTCGTCCGCGTGGGGCTCACAGGGCGGCTCGATGCCGGCGCCGCACGCCTCGAAGAGCGGCTCCTCGATCCAGTCGGCCAGCACCGCCAAGTCGTCGAGGGACAGGGGAGGTTGGGCGCGCACGTCCTCGATGGAGACGGCACCGTCGCAGACCACGGCGAGGACATCGACCTGGGCGCCGTCCGCGAAGGCGAGTCGGACGTGGAACCAGGACGTGGCGATCTCGTGGCACCAGGACGGGGCGCTCTCGTGCTCCTGCACTTCCCAGGCGGGCCACACGGACACCGCACCATCCGGCTGATAACGATCAGAAAGATTAAGAAAGGATGCTTCTAGCACATACGGTACGTAACCGCATGATCACATTCCATGCGAAGAGGCACGCGCATGAGGGGCCGCGCGGCACCCCGTCGGACCAGCCGCGTGTCGGCCCCCTCCCTTCCCGGCCCGGGCGGTGCGATGCTGGAGCCATCAGCGATCTCCTCGCACTGTCGGGTAAGGAGTTCCGCCGTGCTGCATGTCGCCGTCGTCGGCTCGGGGCCCAGTGGGGTCTACACCGCCCAGAGCCTTGTTCAGCAGAGCCAGGTACCCGAGGTGCGGGTGGACGTACTGGACCGCCTGCCGTGCCCGTACGGCCTGGTGCGCTACGGAGTGGCACCCGACCACGAGAAGATCAAGTCGCTGCAGAACAACCTGCGCATGGTCCTGGAGCACGGGCAGGTGCGGTTCCTGGGCGGCGTCCAGGTCGGTCCGGGCGGTGTGCCGACGGCGCGGCTGCGGGAGCTGTACCACGCGGTGGTCTACTGCGTGGGCGCCGCCACCGACCGCCATCTCGGAGTGCCGGGCGAGGAGCTGCCGGGCAGTTGGTCGGCGACCGAGTTCGTGTCCTGGTACAGCGCGCACCCCGACTCCGTCGCCGACGGTTTCGTGCTCGGCGCCCGGACGGCGGTGGTCATCGGCGTCGGGAACGTCGCCGTCGACGTCACCCGCATGCTGGCCCGCGGTGCCACCGAGCTGAGCCCCACCGACATGCCGCACGCGGCGCTCACCGCGCTCGCCGCCAGCCACGTCACGGACGTCAGCATGGTGGGCCGGCGCGGCCCCTCACAGGCCCGCTTCACCACCAAGGAGCTGCGCGAGCTGGGCGCACTGCCGGACACCGAAGTCGTCGTGGATCCGGAGGAGTTGGCCCTCGACCCGGCCTGGGCCGACCCCTCGGCGCTGCCCGCCGCCAACCGGCGCAATGTGGAGGTGCTGCGCGGCTGGGCCGCCGCTCCGCCGCAGGGCCGTGCGCGCCGCATCCGGCTGCGCTTCTTCCTGCGCCCGGTCGAACTGCTGGCGGACCGGGGGCGGGTGGGCGCGGTGCGCTTCGAGCGGACCGTCCCGGACGGACGCGGCGGGGTGACGGGCACCGGGCGGTACGAGGACATCGAGGCGCAGGTGGTGCTGCGCTCGGTCGGCTATCGCGGGGTGCCGCTGGAGGGGCTCCCCTTCGACGCGGAGCAGGGCACCGTGCCGCATCGCGCGGGACGGGTACTGGGCGACGGCGCCGTC